>NZ_JBEHZD010000882.1:0-2076 GCF_040240285.1 Streptomyces sp. HSW2009
GGCAGGGACGGAGCCACGGACACGGGTGCCGGCGACGCCCCGCGCGCAGCCGGCAGCGGCGAGCCCCCGAACGAGGACGGCAGCGGCGACGGCGTGCGCCCGGTGGGCCACCAGGGCCCGTAGCACCCGCGCCATCGCTGGTACGAGCCCTGCTGCGGGCCGTACGAGGCCCGGCGGGCCCCGCGGGGAGCCCGAGCGGCTGCGAGACGCCCAGAACGGCCGTGACGCCCTCCACCAGCGCCCGCCCACCCCGGCCCCGCAGCCGCCCCCAACTCAGCGGAAGACGCGCCGCCGCCGGCGCCGGAAGACGCGGAAGCGGCCGGCGGTGACGGCATCGAAGGAGAGGTACGGGGCACCGGCCAGCACGAGGGGCAGCCAGGCCATCAGGTAGGCGAGATCGTTGCCGTAGTAGTACGGCTCGGTCGACCAGCTCACGGTCAGCCACAGGCTCAACGAGATCAGCGCCCCGCCGAGGGCCGCGACCCGGGCGAACACCCCGAGCAGCGTGCCGAGGCCGACCGCGAGTTCCCCGATGGCGATGGCGTAGCCGAAGCCGGTGGGGGCCTTCAGGGCCAGGTCGACCAGGCCGGGGAGGGCGGCCGACGGGCGCGCGGAGCGCATCGTGTCGCCGATCGAACCCGGCCCGCTGTCCGACAGGAAGACCGCGTCGGTGAGCTTGTCCAGGCCCGCGTAGACGAACGTCACGCCCAGGAAGACCCGCAACGGCAACAGCGCATACGGCGCCACCACCGCACGCCACCCCCGCCGCCCCACCACCCCCGAGCCGGCCCCACCACCGCTCCGCCCACCCGGCCGCCACTGCCGCTCCGCCATGACCGCACCTCCCGACCTCCCGGTCCCTACGCCCCAGTCTCCCCGCGCCACGGGCCACGCGCCTGCGCGGGCACGCGAGGCGCCGGGGAGCCGGCCACCGCTGACTACCGACTGCCGGCCGCTGGCCGGGCCCCGCAACGGCCGCCCCGCGCGCGTACGCGCGTACGCGAAGAGCCACGGCCCGTACGCGAAGTCGAAGCCCGCACCCGAACCGCCGCTGTGGGCGTCAGTCGCCGTACAGGGTGGGCAGATCGACCAGCAGTAGGTGCGGTGAACGAGTGCTCGCGTCAAGGGCGTTGGACAGGGCTAACAGGCCCTTCGCCGTCTGCCGTTCCCCACCACCTGGGCGGTCCGCCTCCGCTCCAACGGAAGTTGTCGAACTCCACTACGACACAATCCGTCGAAGTAGAGTTCGACATCCGTCGCCGACTCCCACCAACCACATCAAAGCACCTGGTCAGAGCCCTAGGCGCGGCTGCTCCGCCGGGCGGTGCCGATCGGTGCGGCGGGGGCGCAGCGGGTGCCGTCGCCCCCTGCCGCCGCGTTCGGCCGGCCGGCCCGCCCGCGGTCCTCCGCCCCCGCCGCTCCCGCCAAGGCCCCGCCCCCTCCGGGCTCCCGCGCCGTGGCCGGCTCAGTCCAGGTCGCTCCGCCCGCCGAGGTTGTCCACGACGCGGCGCAGCAAGTTGATCAACTGGATGAATTCGGCGTCCGTGAAACCGGCCCTGACCTGCGACAGCGTCACCGGAACCCGTTCCCACAGACGGGCCAGGGCGGCCGTGCCTTCGGGGGTCAGGTGGAGTCGCTGAGACTGGTCCGGGTGAACCCAGCCGCGTGCGAGGAGGTCGTCGGCGACGGTGGCGACG
The DNA here is from genome assembly GCF_040240285.1 of Streptomyces sp. HSW2009. Classification (NCBI taxonomy): domain Bacteria; kingdom Bacillati; phylum Actinomycetota; class Actinomycetes; order Kitasatosporales; family Streptomycetaceae; genus Streptomyces; species Streptomyces sp. HSW2009. The sequence goes on from NZ_JBEHZD010000882.1 coordinate 1,698, forward strand.
GTCTCGTCCGGCACGTAGTGGCGCAGCCCGGCGGGGAGTTCCGCGCGGGTCAGGCCGTCGGCCGACCGGTCGATCAGGTTCAGCACCCACCAGTGCGGCTGCCGGATGCCCAGCGTGCCCAGCGTCTCGTTGATGGCGCCGACCACCAGTTGCTGGGCCACGCCGGTCCAGTAGCCCACCGGCTGCTTCAACAGTTCTTCGTCCGTGTAGTCCTTGAGCACGGTCCGCTCCCCCACTCGCTTGCGTCGGTTGCCTCGTACGGCGTCGGGGAACCACGCTGACCTGCGGCGATGGAAACGCCGCCCGGCCGCCGCGGCGTCCCGACAGCACCGAACGTAGGAGTTGAACCAATCTTCAAGTCAAGGACGGCCCGGGCGCC
>NZ_JBEHZD010000883.1:0-2075 GCF_040240285.1 Streptomyces sp. HSW2009
CCCGGTGGTGGGCTCGTCCAGGAAGAGCACCCTGGGGTGGCCCACGAAGCTGCTGGCGAGGTCGAGTCGGCGGCGCATGCCGCCGGAGTAGGTGGCGGCGGCCCGGTCGGGGGGGGGGGGGGGGGGGGGCGCGGGGCGGCGGGGGGCGCCCCCCCGGGGGGCCGCCGGGCGGCCCCCCGGGGCGGGTGCCGCGGCGTTGGTGGCCGAGCTCGTCGAGACCTGCTGCGCCGGGCCGCCGATCGATCCGGGCCTGCTGGCCGCCGCGCCCGACGCGTATGCCGCACGCGATGCCGGGACCGCCCGGCCCTCAGCCGCCGACGCCGCCGGGGGCGGGCCCGGTCCGGTGCCGGACGCGCTGGCCCTGGACGTACTGGCCGGCGAGGAGGCCGCCGACCTCCTCGATGCGGTGGCGGCCGATGAACAGCGGCGCGGCGCCGATTCGGCCGGCCAGCCCGCCGCCCCGTTCCCGCTCGGTGCGGCGCTGGCCGACCTCGCCGCCGGCACCGGCATCCCGCTCGCCCCCGCGCCGCACCTGGCCCTGACCGACGGCGGCGAGGTCGCCCTCGCCACCGCCATCGCCCGCGCCGAAGCACGATACGGGACACCGCTCCGCGACGGCCGGGTGATTCCGACATGGTGACCACGAACCCACCAGGCCCCGCCCCCACCCCGCCACCGCGGGCCGAAGCGGCGGCACGGCCCACCGTGCTCGTACGGCTGGCGGACGCGGGTGACGTGTACATCACCTGGCGGTGGACGCACGCGCTGGCCACACCGGGCGCGAGCCGGGTACCGCGCGCGGAGGCCGAAGCGGTGCTGGCTGCCCTGGACGCGGCCCTGCCCGGCACCGACCCGGCCCGGCTCGGCCGTGCGCTGGGCGACGGCGCGCTGGTGCGGTACGCGAGCGAGACGGCACTGGCCGAACGGCTGGCCCGGACGTTCCTGCCGTACGGGCTGGCGCAGCAACTGCATGCGTGGTGGTCGCGCGACGTCCGCCCGCTGTTGCGCATCCAGCCGTCGCCGCTGACCGCCCGGGTGCCGTGGGAGTTGCTGGCTCCCGACCCGGAGCTGCGGCTGCTCGACATCGCCGACCTCAGCCTGTTGGCCCCGGCCAGCGTGGTGCACGCGGCCGGCCGCGCCGCCCGGTCCTGGCCCGCCGCCAGAAGGCTCCCCGTGGTCGCCGTCCTCGACCCGCGGGTGCCCGGCTTCCGCGCCGACTCCGCGCTCGGCTCGGTGCTCGGCCGGCCCGACGCACGGTCCCCGCTGGCCCGGCAGGTCGCCGGGTACGCGGCGAGTGGCAGGCTGCGACCGCTGCCGGGGGACGACCCGGCCGCGGTGTTCCGGCGCACCGATGTGGACCGCGGCTGGCTCAGCACCGCCCTGCGCGCGGGCGCCAGCCGGCTGCTGTACGTCGGCCACGTCACGGCCGCCGCACCAGAGACCGGGAGCAGCGAGAACGCCCAGCTCCACCTGGCCTGCCGGGCGGAGTCGGTGGGCTTCGCCGCGCCGCTGCGCGACCACCGCCCGCTGTCGGCCAAGGACCTGCTCCTGGGGACACACGGGCTGGCCGGGCCCGCCGAGCCGGGCGCCGAGCGCTGGCCGGTGCCGAGCCGGGTCGCGTTGATCGCCTGCGAGAGCGGGGGCGACCTGCGGTTCGGCGAGACGCTCGGGCTGGCGACCGCGATGGTGCACGGCGGCGCCGAACTGGTCACCGCCACCCGCTGGGCGCTCCCCACCGATCTGGCCTTCCACGAGTTGGCCGGGGCGCCGCCGACAGCCCGGCCGCTGCACGACGCGGTGTGCGCGATCGACGCGGCGCACGAGCGGGACGACGCGGTGACGGCGCTCAACGACTGGCAGCGCGAACGACTCGCAGCCTGGCGGGCCGAGCCTGCGGCGGAGCACTCGCCGGTGCTGTGGGCCGCGTTCGCCACCTTGGACACGGCGCCTTCGACGCCCAGCGCGGCGGCCCCCCACGGCGGTGCGGAGGGCGACCGTGGGGCCGCCGGGACAGCTTGCTGACGGCCGGGACGGGAACTGCTTCCCGTTCGGTGGATTCCTTGTAGGCTGTGGGC
>NZ_JBEHZD010000884.1:0-2048 GCF_040240285.1 Streptomyces sp. HSW2009
CCCCCCCCCCCCCCCCCCCCCCCCCCCCCCCCTTTTTTTTTTATCACCCACACCCCGCCAACCGCCCTCCTCGTGGGCGCGGAGGTGGGAATGATATATATAAGACACTGGGGCGCGGAGGTGCGGGGCCGGCCCGCGAAGGGGCGGCCCGCACGCGTGGGGGAGGCGGCGGCCGGCCCGGTGGGCGGCGCGCAGCGTGGTCCGGCCTGTGCGGGGCGTGGTCGCAGGAGCGCCTGGCGCGGCCGGGGTCGGCCGGGCCGGGCGCGCTCGCTCATGCCGCTGCCGGGTGGCTCTCGACGCGGATCTGGGGCAGCAACTCCGCGTACGTCGCCGCGTCGAACTCGCCGGCCACCGGCGCCCGCACCGTCGCCGCCGACAGCGCCACCGCCCGGGCCAGCCGCTCCGGCCAGGGCAGCCCCTCGGCGAGGCCGGAGAGCAGGCCGGCGACGGCCGAGTCGCCGGCGCCCGTCGGGTTGCCCGCGATCCGGCCGGGTGGGCTGGCACGCCAGGCGCCGTCGGCGGTCACGGCCAGCAGCCCGTCGGGGCCGAGCGAGGCGGCGACGGCGTGCGCGCCCCGGCGCCTGGCGTCCCGGGCGGCCCGTACCGGTTCGGTGGAGCCGGTCAGGGCTGCGAGCTCCTCCGCGTTCGGCTTGACGACGTCGGGCCTGGCGGCGATGCCGCGGCGCAGTGGCTCGCCACTGGTGTCCAGCAGGACGGGGACGCCCGCGGTGCGCGCGGTGCGTATCAACTGGGCGTAGGCGCCGACCGGCACCCCGGGCGGCAGGCTGCCGCACAGCGCGACCGCCGTCACGCCGTCGACCAGTTCGGTGTAGCGGGCCGCGAACGCCGCCCACTCGGCCGGTGTGACCTGTGGCCCCGGCTCGTTGAGCTGGGTGGTGTCGCCGCTGGCGGCGTCCACCACGCCGACCGTGCGCCGGGTGGTGCCGGCGACGGTGACGAACGCGTCGCTCACCCCCGGGTAGGCGCCGAGTTGGTCGCGTACGGCCGCGCCGGTCGCGCCGCCGACCAGGCCGGTGGCGATCGACGGGTGGTCGAGCGCGGCGAGCACCCGTGCGACGTTCAGGCCCTTGCCGCCAGGGCGCTCGATGACCTCGGACACCCGGTGGCTGTGGTGGGCGCGCAGGCGCGGCACGCGGTAGGTGATGTCGAGGGCGGCGTTGAGCGTCACGGTCAGGATCACGGCGGGCTCCCCCTCCCCGTTGCTGGTGGACGTGGTGTGGCCGCCGAGCGGTGGTGGCGGCCGGGCGGCGCGGTTCCGAGGCGTGGTCTCGGGGCGCCGGTCCCTGCTGCGCGGCACGGTGCTCGGAGCGGTTGGCTTACTGGCAGCGATCATGCCAAAGCCGAAGCGGTTGGCCCACCCCTGTAGTCCAACCGCGCGGCTCTGTCGATTTGTGTGCCGTTGGTGGTGGATTCCACCCGGTGTGGTGGAGGCGGTGGGTGTGTGGGGTGGGTGTGGTCGGCGCGCGGGGTGGGTGCGGGTGTGGGTGTGTGGGTGGCTCGGGTGGGCCGGTGCGGTTGCCGCCGGGGTGGGTGTGGCCCATGGCGTACGGGTGGGGTGGGTCCCTGTGGTTGCGGTGGACTGGCGGGCGCGGAGCCGTAGGGACGGAGGGGCGTACGGAGGTGAAGTCGTACGAGCACCGGGCGAAGCCGGGCGCGCGCCAGGCTGTACGAGCACCGGCCCGACGGGCACGCAGCGGATCAGCCACATCAGGTCAGCCACACATTAGGTCAGCCACAGATCAGGCCAGACACAGATCAGGTCAGCCACAGAGCAACCCAGGCGCATGGCGCCACAGGCGTCAGGCAACCCAGGCACGGAACGGGTCAGCCGCAGAGCAGGCCAGCCAGCCACAGAGCAACAGGTCCACAGAGCAACAGGCCCACAGAGCAACGGGGCCGCACACCAAGCAGCAGAGCCACGCATCAAAGCGACAGACCCACAGCGACAGACCCACAGCGACACCGCGTCGATCGTCCTGCTGCGGCCCGCCGTGGGCCGTGCCGGCGCCAGTCTCTTAAACACATCA
>NZ_JBEHZD010000885.1:0-2071 GCF_040240285.1 Streptomyces sp. HSW2009
CCCCCCCCCCCCCCCCCCCCCCCCCCCCCCCCCGGGGGGGGCGGGGGCGCCCGGGGCGGTGGGGGGGGGGGGCGCCCCGGCCGCGCCGCGCCCCCCGGCGTCATTCCGCCTGCCGGTCAGGGCGCCCGGGGTCGCTCCAGTGCCGCACGGCGGGCAGGTTCAGCACCGCGAGGGTGCCGCCGAGGTGGGCGCCGAGGGCTGCGGCGGCGCGCTCCGGGTCACCCGACGCGATGCCCGTCACGATGGCCGTGTGCTCGGCGAGCACCGCACGCGCCCGGTCCTCGGCGGCGGCGATGGCCCGCAACCCCATGCGCACCTGGCGGTCCCGCAACGACTCGTAGACCTCCACCAGGACCGGGTTCCCGGCCGCGCGCACGATGGCGCGGTGGAAGGCGCGGTCGCACTCGATGAACGCGACCGGGTCGGCCATCAGGCCGGCCTGCCGCTCGACGAGCTCGGTCAACTCGGCGGTCAGATCGTCCGTGAGCTGCGCGACGCGGCGCACCGACCACTCCTCCACCAGCTCGCGCGCCTGCATGACGGCCTCGATCTCGGCGTCCGAGATGGGTGGCACGTAGGCGCCCTTCTTCGGCACGATCTGGAGGAACCCCTCGGTCTCCAGCCGAAGCAGCGCCTCGCGCACCGGCGTCCTGGACCTGCCGGTCGCCTCACACACCTCCGCCTCGGTCATGAAGATCCCCTCGTGCCGCGGCAGCGCCCCGATGCGGCCCTTCAACCAGCGGTACGTGGTGTCCTGTGCGCTCTCCCGTGCCACCCTGGAACCCGTCATAGACGCAATGTATGCATGGCGTTCGCGCAGCAGCAAGGGCGCATCCATGCGCATGACTCGGCGTCCGGAGCAGACCGGCGCGCCGCGCCTGGCCCGCGCGCCGAGTCCGTACGCCCACCCTTCGCGTACGGGCCGCTGACCTCGGCCGAGCCACGCCACGGAGCCCAACGGCGTTGCCACCAGGCGCTCTTGTGCGGCTCGTAGACGGGACGTATACATGACGTACATAAGGGTGTTCGCCGCGCCCGGACGCGAGCCTTGACCCAAGCCATGCCCGAGCCCATGCCCACACCCGAGCCCAAGTCCGAACGACGACGACGGTGTCGGTGCCGCCGCCGCACGGCCCGCCCACACGGTGCGCGTCTTCCGTGGGCGCCGCCGCGGCCAGCCCAGGGAGTACCGCATGAAGATCGCACTGGTCCAGGTGGCCAGTCCCGCCGACGAGTCCCCCACCGACCGCAGGGCCCGGGTGGGCCGGATGGTCGCCGCCGCCGCGGGAGCCGACCTGGTCGTGCTCCCCGAACTCTGGGCGCCGGGCTACTTCGCCTTCGACCGCTACGCCGAGTACGCCGAGTCGCTCACCGGTCCGACCGTCACCGCGGCGCGCGCCTGGGCCAGGGAGCTCGGGTCCCATCTGCACCTGGGCAGCGTGGTCGAACGCGACGCGCAGGGGCGGCTGTTCAACACCGCCGTGCTGCTGGCGCCCGACGGATCGCTGGTGCACACGTACCGCAAGGTGCACGTCTTCGGGCACGCCTCGCGCGAGGCGGCGCTGCTGACCCCGGGCGACCGGCTCGCCGTGGCCGCCGCGCCGTGGGGCCAGGTCGCCGCCACCACCTGCTACGACCTGCGCTTCCCCGAGTTGTGGCGGGACCTGGTGGACCGCGGGGCACAGACCGTGATCACCCCGGCCGCCTGGCCTGCCGCACGGCGCGAGCACTGGCGGCTGTTCACCACCGCCCGGGCCGTGGAGCAACAGGTCCTGCTGATCGCCTGCAACGCGGTGGGCGTCCAGGGCGACGGGGTCGAACTGGGCGGGCACAGCCGGGTGGTCGACCCCTGGGGCACGGTGTTGGTCGAGGCCGGTACGGACGAGGGGGTGACCCGCTGCGAGGTGGACCCGGGGATCGTCGCGCAGGTCCGGGCCGCCTTCCCGGTGCTCGCCGACCGGCGCTGGCCACCCGCCACCCCACCGGCCGCACCCGACCCCACGGCCGAGGCCCTGACCGGTCCGTGACCGAAGCCCTGACCGGGGGCCTTGCCTAGGGTCGTGACCGGGGC
>NZ_JBEHZD010000886.1:0-2071 GCF_040240285.1 Streptomyces sp. HSW2009
CCTGGCGCACGCCCCAGCTCTGGCTGACGGCGGCGACCAGGGCGAGCCCCCGGCCGTGGGGGGCCCGCGGGCCCGGGGGGGGGGGGCCCGGGGGGGGCGCCGGGGGGGGCGCGCCCCCCCCCGGGGGGGGGGGGCCCCGGGGGCGCGACCCGGGGCGCGCGGGCGGGGGCGGCCGCGCTCGGCGGCCCGCTCCAACCGCGCGGCCTCGGCGGCATCCAGGCCGAGCGCCTGCGCCAGGGCCTGCACGGTGCGCCGCTGCGGGCCGCGGGTACGCCCCCGCTCCAGGTCGGCGAGTGCCCGCACGCTCACCCCGGCGGCCTGGGACAGCGCCTCTTGGCTGAGCCCGGCGCGGCTGCGCAGTGCGAGCAGGTGCTGCCCGAAGTCCCTGGCGGGAGGGTCAGTGGCCATGGTTTGCGGTCCCCGATCGTGGGCCCGCACGGTCTGGGCCCCGGCAGAAGTATGACGGACATTACTTCTGCCGGTAGAACCGCCTGGGCAGCGGGTACGCGCCGTGGTCGACTAGCGGTGGCGGTGCCGGTACGCGGCCCCCTCCGGGCGGATTGCTCCGATGAGGGTCCACCAGCACGCGGCTGGCGGCTCTCCTGCTGCGCCGTACCGACCGCCCCAGCTCCCGGCACCGGTGCCTGAACCACACCGGCGCCCCACTGCCGTGCCCGTACCGGGATCGCTCCCGGCCGACGAACTGACCAGCGTCGGAGGCACGACACCGGATGGCGGCCAGGCCACCCGGCAGGCAGTGGCGCACGGCGACACGGGCACGCCCCGACGGTGCCGGGAGCACAGCGGTGCGTACGGACCAGGGGTGTGTCCGTACGGTGCAGGGCGAGCGGTCGCCGGTGGGCCAGGTGCCGGCCGGCGGCAGTGGGAAGCGGTGGGTGCGTGCCGGGGTAGGCGGTGATGGGGCGGGCAGGGCTCGTGCTGGGCGAGGGGGCAGCGCGAGGCGACGACCTGACCCGTGTGTGTCACCGCGTACCCCGGGACGCCGCGGTGGGTGGCCTCGGTGGGGGCACCCCGTACGACCGGGCGGTGTGAGCGCTCGGCCGGCCGCGCACCCCGCCGTCTCGCCCTGCACACCGCATCACCATCACCATCGCCATCGCCTCAGTGCCTGTCGAACCGCGTCTGCGCTCCCGCGCCGCGCACCACCGTCACGATCTCGACTCCGTCACCGGGCTTCCCACCGGAGCGCGGCCATGCACCCCGTCACACGACCCTGCACGGCACATGACGCCCCGTCGGCGCACCCGGCCGGCCAGGACGCGCCACCCGCACCCTCCCCTCATGTGCACCAGTGCGCACATAATGACCGAGTGACGGCACCGTACGCCTCCGGTGCCGGGAGGGAGAGCAGGCATGCCGTCCGTGCTGCACCACCCCGGCTACCGCCGCCTCTTCACCGCACAGGTGATCGCGCTCGTGGGCACCGGACTCGCGACCGTGGCACTGAGTCTGCTGGCCTACGACATCGCGGGCGCCGACGCCGGATCGGTCCTCGGCACCGCGCTGGCGATCAAGATGGTGGCGTACGTGGCGCTCGCCCCGCTCATCAGCGCGCTGGCCCACCGGATGCCGCCCCGCCCCCTGCTGGTCGGCGCCGACCTGGTGCGCGCACTGGCCGCCCTCGCCCTGCCGTTCGTCACCGCGGTCTGGCAGGTCTACGTGCTGATCCTGGTGCTCCAGGCGGCGTCGGCCACCTTCACCCCCGCGTTCCAGTCGCTCATCCCGCACCTGCTGCCCACCGAGGACGCGTACACCCGCGCCCTGTCGCTGTCCCGCCTCGCGTACGACCTGGAGGTGATCGTCAGCCCGGTACTGGCCGCCGCGCTGCTCACCCACTTCCGCTACGACTGGCTCTTCCTCGGCACCGTCGCGGGCTTCCTCGGCTCGGCCTGGCTCGTCCTGACCACGGCGCTCCCCCGCGTCCCGGCGCCGACCCCCGCCCCGGCGCCGGGGGCCCCCGCGGGGGGGGGCCCCCCCCCCCCGCGGGGCCCCGGCCCCCCCCCGGCCCCCCGCGCCCGGGCCCCCCCCCGCCGGGCGGGCCGGCGGCGCC
>NZ_JBEHZD010000887.1:0-2070 GCF_040240285.1 Streptomyces sp. HSW2009
GGGCGCCGGGGCGGGGGGGCCCCCGGGGGGGGCGGGGGGGGGGGCCCCGGGGGCCCCACCCCCCCCCCCCGCGCGGGGCCGGGGGGGGGGGCGCCCCCCCCCCCCCGCCGGGGGGGGGGGGGGCCACGGTCGTCTGCGCTCGCGGGCCGGGGCTCGTACGCGATGCCCGTGGGCCACGGGACGACGCGGGCGCGGCGGGGGAGGCGCCGGGCGAGCGGGGTGGTGCGGTGCGTCGGCGCGGGCCGCGGGGCCCGACGCTGTGTGGTGCCGGTTGCCCGGCCCGGTGTTGGGGAGAGCGGCCGGCCCGTCGCATGGCCCGTAGGACGGCCCGTACGGACCCGGCCACGGCCCCCAGCGGGCACGTACGGGCGGAGGGACGCCCGCCCGAGCCTGCCGCCGGTGCGCCGGCCTCCGGGCGGCTCAGCCGTGCGTGGTGCCGGTGGCCAGTTCCTTCGCGGCCTCGGTGAGGTCCTTCGCGGTGTCGATGGCGCGCCAGTACGCGCCGTGCGGCAGCGGGTAGCCGGCCAGTCGGCGCTCGCGGGCCAGCCGTGGGAAGGTGGTGCGCTCGTGGTCTCCGCGGTCCGGCAGGAGTTCGGTGAAGGCCGCGGAGAACACGTACACGCCCGCGTTGATCAGGTACGGGGACGGCGGCGCCTCGATGAAGTCGAGTACGTGGCCGAACTCGTCGGTCTCCACGGCGCCCCACGGGATGCGCGGCCTGGCCAGGGCGAGCGTCGCATCGGCGTCGCGCTCGTGGTGGAAGCCGGCCATCTCGCGCAGCGAGAACCGGGTCCAGATGTCGCCGTTGGTCGCGTACCAGGGCTGGTCAGGTTGGGGCAGCGAGGCCGCCGCGTACTTGAGGCCACCGCCGCGGCCCAACGGCTCGGGCTCGACCACCGTCGTGACGCGCAGCGGGAGGTCGGCGCTGGTCAGCCACTCCTGGAGGACCTCGGCGAGGTGGCCGCAGGAGACGACGGCGTCGGTGACGCCCTCGGTGGCCAGCCAGGCGAGTTGGTGGCCGATGATCGGGGTTCCGGTCCCGGGGATCTCGACCATCGGCTTGGGCCGGTCGTCGGTGTACGGGCGGAGCCGCGAACCCTGGCCGCCGGCGAGGATGACGGCCTGGGTGGGGGCGCCGGAGTGCACCACCGGGCGGGCGGCGCGCTCGACGGGGGCGCCGGTCGGTGCCGGGGCCGACGCGCTCGCGGCGGGGGCCTGCGGCACCGAGCGGGCGTCCGCCGCGGTGGCGCGTGCGGGCCCGGTGGACGCCGAGGGCGCGTGGGACGCGGCCGGGCCGGCAGGGGTCGTAGGACGGATGGGGTCGTGGGTCATGACCGCACGATAGGTGTTGGCCGGCGCGGGCGCCGACCAGTTGCGGGACCTGCTCGGCCCGGGCCTTGCCGGGTCAGTTGGCCTGGGCGACGCCGGAGGCGAAGGAGGTGTCGCAGACGGGGCGGGAGAAGGCCTGCGCGCGGTGCGCGGCGCCGCCGTACTTGGTGACCGCGGCACGGCCGAGGGCGCGGGCGATGGACGCACAGTGCTGGGCCAGCGAGGGACGTTCGGTGATCGCCTCTTGGAGTTGGGTGAGGGCGGCACCGGGGTCCTTCTCCTGCTGTTCGGCGAGGAGTTGGTCGCGCAGCACCTCGTGTGCGGGGCGGCCGGCCTGGCTTGAGGCGTTTCGGGCGGAGGCGCTGAGCACCGAGTCCCCGGACTTGCCGGCCCACGGCACGGCGGTGACCGCGAGGGTGCCGGAGAGGACGAGCACGACGGGGAGGACGAAGGCGAGGGTTCTGCCGATACGGCGGGCGGCCTGGTTCATGCCCGCGATCGTAGCGAGCAGTGATGATTTGGCGACATTTAGTCACCCTGTTGAGGGACGAGTTGGCACCCGCATGCGGATTGAGGGTTGACGCACACGGCTCGAAAAGGCCGCCGTGTCCGATATTTCACCACGACGACGCCCCCCGCCGCCCCCCCCCCCCCGGCGGGGGGGGGCCGGACGGTGCGCACCATGATCGACCTACCCGCGGCGTCCGCGGTGCCCGCGACCTTGGCCACGGTGCGGGAGGC
>NZ_JBEHZD010000888.1:0-2066 GCF_040240285.1 Streptomyces sp. HSW2009
TTAACTCGCGCCCGCGCGCCGCGGGGGGGGGGCAGTGCGGGGCCCCACCGCCGGGGGGGCCCCCGCCGGGGGGCGCGGCGGGCGGCGCCGGGCGGCACGGTCCTTCGGGTCGATCGGGAAGCCGCGCCGGTCGAACCGCGGCCAGGCCGCCGCCCGCGGCGACCGGCCGCGCAACGCCCACTGCATCGCCGCACAGACCGCGGCCCGCGGGGCCTCCAGGATCGGCAGGGCGGCCGGCGCGGTGGCGGTGCCGGGCCAGGGCCCGCCGGCGGTGGCCCGTTCGGCGGTGCGCCGGCACTGGCCGCAGTCGTCGACGTGGCGTACGAGCTCGCGCCGCAGCGCCGCGGAGAGCAGCACCTGGGCGTCGCCGGCGAGCCGGGAGACGGTGGGGCAGCGGCCGAGTTCCACCACGGCGAGCGCCGCGCGGGTGCGCTCCACCTCGCAGGCCGCGCTGGCCAGCAGCGCCCGGGTCTCGTCCGGGTCGCCGCCGATGACGGCCGCGACCTCGTGCGGCGAGAGCTGGTGGCGCACCGCGAGCTCCAGCGCCTCGCGCTGCTCGGGGCTGGTGCCGGCGGCCTCGGGCCAGGCGAGGGCGGCCAGGTCGCGCCGGCGCTGGGCAGGGGCGGTGGGGGCGAGCACAGGGTGGGTGGGAGCTAGGCCGGCGTGGGAGGGGCCGGGGTGGGCGGCGCGGGAGCGGGCGGGGCGGGGGCCGCCCGCGCGCAGTTCGGTCAGCGTCCGCAGACAGGCCCAGCGGGCGAGCGCGTAAAGCCAGGGGCGGCGCAGGCCGACGTCGGTGCTGGGCGAGTGCTTGCCGGGTCCTGGCGCGCGGGCCCGGCCGGGCGGCAGCGAGAGTTCGGGGGCCATCGGGGGCGGGGCGGCCGACGCCATCGGGGGCGGCACGGCCGCGCCGCCGTCCTTGGCCGTGAACCCGGCGGCGCGCCCGCGCAGCCGCCGCCGCTCCGCGACCGCGAGCGCCTCGCCGAGTGCGGTGGTGGCGGCGTCGTGGTCGCACAGCACGGACAGGCAGTACGTGAAGAGGCCGTCGAGATACGGCTCGTAGCACGCGGGGGGACGCTCCGCGAGGGGGCGGGGGGCGCGCGCAGTGCGTCGTTGAGCGCGGTGTGCGCCGGTGGGATGCGTGGGGTGCTCAGACCTGCTGCTCATCACCTGGCGACGGTAGGGGGATCACACCGGGTCACCCGCCTAGCACGGGCACCTTTAACTCATACGGGTGACCATCTCGCTCGAAAGGGGACAGACTTCTCACTTTGCGTGATTCCCGGGGCCCGACCTTGACATATGCGCCTGGCTCGTCCCGATTTCGTTGGCCACCGGCTCACCCGTACCGGTGCCGACACGCCCGGCGGGACGCCCGCCGGGCGCCGGCCGCGTACCGCCGACCGGCCGAACGGTGCCGCCCGTCCTGCGGGCTCCGCCGCCTGCTCTGGGGCCCGCTCGCCACGGGAGCCCCGCGGCCTGTCCCGAGTCCGTGCCCGCTCGTGGGTCCGTGCCGGCTCCGGGAGCCGTGCCCGCTCCGGGGCCTCGCTCGTCCCGGGGGTCGCCCCCCGTCGCGGGAGCCCCGCCGCGCTCCCCGCCCCGCCGTCGGAAGGCCCCCGCGGCCCGGGATTGTCGGACCGCACCGCTACGGTGATGAGCATGGCCACCCGTAGCTCCCGTTCGTCCGCCAAGGACCGCCCCTCCTACCGCTGTAGCGAGTGCGGCTGGACCACGGTCAAGTGGCTCGGCCGCTGCCCGGAGTGCCAGGCGTGGGGGACCGTCGAGGAGTTCGGCGCCGCCCCCGCGGTGCGCACCACGGCGGCCGGTCGGGTCACCACGGCCGCGCTGCCCATCGCCCAGGTCGACGGCCGCCCCGCCGCCCCCCCCGGGCCCCGGGGGGGGGGGGTGGGGCGGGGGGGGGCCGGGGGGGGGGGGGGGGTCACGGGGGGGGGGGGGGGGGGGGCCGGGGGGGGCGCCGCGCCCGCGCGCGGGGCCGCCGCCCGCGGCCGTGGTGGGCGGCGGAGCCCGTTGTCGACGCCGCGTCAAGGTCACGGCCGAGCTGTCCTGTT
>NZ_JBEHZD010000889.1:0-2033 GCF_040240285.1 Streptomyces sp. HSW2009
GGGGGGGGGGGGGGGGGGGGGGGGGGGCCGGGGGGGGGGGCCGGGGGGACGCCGGGCCGGCGGTGGGCCCCGTGCCGGTTCGGGTTCGAGTGCCGGGTTCGGGCGCGGTGGCGGGGGGTGTGGGGCCGGGGGTCAGTCCTTGGGCTGGCCGCCGGCGACCGGGGCCTTCTGCTGGGACCATGCGCTCTGGTCCGCCTGACGCTGCCATGGGCGGCACATTCCCACGAAACAGGCGATGGCGGCGAGCGTGGACCCGACCATGACCACCGTCATCGGCACCGCCGTGTCCTCGCCCGCGATGCCGACCAGCGGCGAGGCCACCGCGCCGATCAGGAACGAGGTGGTGCCGAGCAGCGCGGACGCGGAGCCCGCCGCGTGCGGGGTGCGCATCAGGGCCTGGGCGTTGGTGTTGGGCATCACCAGGCCCATCGCGGACATCAGCACGAACAGGCCGGCGGCCACCGGCACCAGGCCGACCTTGCCGAACACCCCGGCCGCCATGACCAGCAGCGCGATCGCGGCCAGCAGGATCACCCCGAGCCCGACCGCGACGGCCTTGTCCAGGCTGACCCGGCCCACCAGCACCTTGCCGTTGAACTGGCCGACCGCGACCAGGCCGATCGAGTTGACGCCGAACAGCAGGCTGAAGGTCTGCGGCGAGGCCCCGTAGATCTCCTGGACCACGAAGGCGGAGCCGGCGACGTATGCGAAGAGCGCGGCGAAGGCGAAGCTGCCGGCGAGCGTGTAGCCGGTGAAGACGCGGTCGCCGAGCAGGCCGCGCATGGTGTGCAGGGCCTGCCCGAGGCCACCGGTGTGCCGGCGCTCGGGCGGCAGCGTCTCGCCCAGCCAGCGCCAGACCACCAGGGTGAGCAGGATGCCGATCACGGTCAGTACGACGAAGACCCCGCGCCAGTCGGTGACCTGCAACACCTGGCCGCCGATCACCGGCGCGATGATCGGCGCGACCCCGGAGATCAGCATCAGGGTGGAGAAGAAGCGGGCCATCTCGACCCCGTCGTACAGGTCACGCACCACCGCCCGCGCGATCACGATGCCCGCGGCCCCGGCCAGGCCCTGGAGCAGCCGGAAGACGATGAGCAGTTCCGCGTTGGGCGCGAAGGCGCAGATGGCGGTGGCGAGCACGTAGATCACCATGCCGATGAGCAGCGGCCTGCGCCGTCCCCACCGGTCACTCATCGGCCCGACGACCAGTTGCCCGAGCGCCATGCCGGCCAGACAGGCGGTCAGCGTGAGCTGCACGGTGGCGGCGGGGCTGTGCAGGGCGTCGGTGACCTCCGGCAGTGCCGGCAGGTACATGTCCATGGACAGCGGCGGCAGCGCCGTGAGCCCGCCGAGGATGAGGGTGACCAACAGGCCGGTACGGCGCTGCGCGGCGAGCCGGGCCGGGACGGGGGCGGCTGCCGCCGCGGTCTCGGGGGTGCTGGCCGCTGCCAAGGCGGTCGCCGTGGGGCCGGCTGGCGCAGCGGCGCTCGCCGGGGTGGCGGACGGGGCGCCGGGGGTTGCCTTCGCGCGGCCGGTGGCACCGCGCTGACCAGGTAGAACGGTGCCGGCCGCGGAGGTGGGCCGGCCGGGTATGACGGGGTCTTCGCTGGCTGCCGGGGCGTCGATGGTGGCGCTGGACACGGTGCCCGGTGCGGTGCCCGGGAGGGTTGCGGAGGCGGCGGAGGTGAGGTCGTGGGTGGGCTCGGCCGTACGCGGGCCGGGGTCCGTCATGCGTGACTCCATGGTCGTTTGATGGCCTAACCATGTTGTCATGGCGATGCCGCGGCGCCGGCCCGCTCAGCGCTCTTCCGGACGTGATTCCCGGCTCAGCCGCAGCGGTCGACGGCGGGCGTCGGACGCGGGCCGATCGTGGGTGTGGGGGTGGGTGTGCGGTGGGTTCGGGCCGTACGCAACGGCGCCCGGGGCCGGCCGTGGGGGGGGGGGGGGGGGGGGGGGGTTTTAAAAAAAACGAGCCCCCCCGCCCGGCGCCGAGGGGGGGGTGGGGCGGGGGGGGGGTGAGAAATGACTGG
>NZ_JBEHZD010000089.1:0-19343 GCF_040240285.1 Streptomyces sp. HSW2009
TCGACCGCTTCCTGGCCGACTTCGCCCGCGACCTCCAGTCCGACCCGGACACCAGGGCCCGGGTGGAACGCCTCAAGAGCGAGGTCCTTGGCCGCGGCGAGGTGCAGGACCTGATCGCCTCGGCCTGGGGCTCGGTCCGCTCGATGATCGTCGCCGCGGCCGACGACGAACGCAGCGAACTCCGCCTCCGCGCCCGCGCGGCCATCCTCTCCCTGGGCACCCGCATGGCCACCGACCCGACCCTGCAACGCAAGGTGGACGGCTGGCTGGAGGACGCGGCGGTGTACGTGGTCACCACCTACCGCCGCGAGATCACGTCCCTGATCACCGACACGGTCGCCGGCTGGGACGCCGACCACACCTCCCGCAAGATCGAGGCCCACATCGGCCGCGACCTCCAGTTCATCCGCATCAACGGCACGGTGGTCGGGGCGTTGGCGGGGCTGTTGATCTATACGGTGACTCGGGTGGTGAGTTGAGGGGCGGGGTCAGGTCAGTACGTACCGGGGGTGGGCTGGCGGAAGAACTCCAGGGCGACCAAGGCGATCACGTCCATCGGCAGCGCGATCAAGACGAGCTGCCAGAACTTGCAGGGGCGTGAGTGCGTGGCCCACCAGACCAGGAGTGCACCCGCGCAGATCATGATGCTGAAACCGATCATGAGGATGGGCAGGAGGCTGTGCAGGGTATGTGGATCCTCTAGACCGGCCATGAGTGCGAGTGGCGCGATCGGCGCGTACCACACGGCAGCCGCCGCGTGGGCCCGCGGGAACGACGTGCCGGGGCGGGGCGCGGGCATCCAGTAGCCCAGGGGAGATGCCTGGTACGAGAGCGGGGGGACGGGGTGCTGCCATAGGCCGCCGGGCCCGGTCGGAGGGCCGTCTGTCCCGTCGGACTTGGAATGTTCGGCGTCATCCATGCGGCGAAGGTAAGGACCGGGTGGCGGGACGGGTCCCGCGGCGGGAACGGGCCCCGCTGCCGCCCGCGCGCCGCTGCCGCCCGCGCCCCGCTGCCGCCCGCGCGCCGCGCGCACCGGGCCACCCCACACCCCAGCCCGGCGGCCACCTCCGCCGGCCGGCTGCCGGCCGCCGGATCGGCCAGGAACCGAACCGCTGCAAGCACACGTCTCCCGCACCATGACCTCAAGCGAGCGCCAAGAGCACACGATTTCCACCAGGCTGGCCTCGCCGTCCGCAGTGAGTGGGGATCCGTCGAAGGCCAACGACTACAACGGCTTCGCCGAGGCGTACACGGCTGCGAACGAAACCAACCTGGTCAACGCCTACTACGAGCGGCCCGCGATGCTGGCGCTCGCTGGAGACGTGGCCGGTCGGCGGATCCTCGACGCCGGCTGTGGCTCGGGGCCGCTGTTTGCCGCGCTGCGCGACCGTGGCGCCCTTGTGAGCGGCTTCGACGCGAGTGCCGAGATGCTGCAACTGGCCCGGCAGCGGCTCGGCGACGGTGCGGACCTGCGGGTGACGGACCTGGGCAGCCCCCTTCCTTACCCTGATGACACGTTCGACGATGTAGTCGCGTCCCTGGTGCTGCACTACCTGGAGGACTGGGGGCCGGCGCTGGCCGAGCTGCGACGCACACTCAAGCCCGGCGGCCGGCTGATCGTTTCCGTCGACCACCCCTTCGCGGTCAACCTCATCCACCGCGAGGCCGGCCGTGAAGCCGAGTGCAACTACTTCGACACCACCAACTGGACCGTGGAGTGGACCGTGGGCGGCCACACCGCCCTGGTGAGTCGCTGGAACAGGCCGCTGCACGCGATGATCGAGGCTTTCACCGGGGCCGGTTTCCGGATCACGGCCATCAGCGAGCCGGAGCCTGATCCTGCTGCCCGCGAGATGTTCCCCGAGGTCATCGCGGCCAAGCCCCGCTTCCTGTGCTTCCTGTTCTTCGTCCTCCAGGCCGACTAGCCGGGGCGGAAGACCGTGACCTGCGGAACGAGGATGTGACACAGGCACTCAGCACGGCGCCGCCCCGCGTCAGCGGCCCCTCACTCTTCCCGTGTGGCGGGGCAGGGCTGCTGGCGCGGGGTGGCCGTGACGTGCCGACGCCGGAGCGCCGTACCGGTCAGCGCACGATGGTCGCCCGCAACATCTCGTTCGGGGAACCGATGTCCCAGTAGCGCACCGTGCCCCGCGCGTTGTCGTAGACGCCCGTGCCGCCGGTGATGGCCATCTCCACCGAGTTGGCACCCTTCACCGCGAGCGACTGCATGGTCAGCGAGCCCCGGTCGAGTTCCAGGGTGACCAGACACTGCATGGTCGTCTTCGCGCCGTCGAGGCGCACGGCGTGGCAGGTGCCGCCGCCGATTCCGACGTTCCGGCCGTCCTCGAAGAGGGTGCCGGAATAGGAGTTCATGTCTCCCAGGCTGGGCCCCGCCGGGGGGAGGTCGGTATCCGCGTACTGCTCGTTGTGGAAATTGATTTCGACGGTCTCCGCTTGTTTCTTCTCCGGGGTCTGGGCGCCCGCGGTGCCCAGGGTGCAGAAGCCGGCCGTGGCGGCGGCCAGAGAAACGGCAAGGCACTTCGCAAAGGTCGCCCGTTTGCTTCCGCTCCCCAGCGGAATTCTCCGCTTCTTGGGGTGCGTGGCCGCGGATTCCAGATGGCTGACGCCCATGACGAGCTCTCCTCGCTTGGTCTACCGGCGCGAACACCCATGACGCTATGACCAGCGAACCACCGCGTCTAAGTCCAAAATCGTATGGCGTCATATACGTGGAGGCATACAGGAGTTGTGCGCGTTCGGCTGGAATTGCCGTGGCGTCCGCGAAGCCTTCCGGCGTCGACTGCCGGCCCCCTCGCCGGCGCCCCCGGAGCGGTCGGGGATATTCGGTACGAAAAACAGCGGCGAGTATCGAGCTCACCTTTTCTAGTAGGGTCAGACGCCGTGTTGCGACGTCGATCACTGCTGTGGCTGCTCACCCCCTACGTGCTGTACCTGGGGGCGTTGCCGCTGGTCAATCGGGTGCATCCGACCGTGTTCGGGGTGCCGTTCCTGGTCTTCTGGATGGTGGTGGCCACGCTCGCCACGCCCGTCGGGGTGTGGCTCACCTGGCGCGATGACCGGAAGCGGGGGCGGGCATGAGTGCCGATGCCGCCGTGGCCACCTCCGTCTTCGCCGGCTTCATGGTGCTCACCGTGGCGCTCGGGCTGCTGTCCGTGCGGGTCGGGCGGGCGGCCGGCGGCGAGCAGGGCGGCGGACTTGCCGACTGGTCAGTGGGTGGGCGCAGTCTGGGGACCGTCTTCATCTGGGTGCTGATGGCCGGCGAGGGTTACACCAGTTTCAGCTATCTGGGTGCCGCAGGCTGGGGTTACAACTACGGTGCGCCGGTGCTGTACGTCATCGCGTACATGTCCTGCGGCTACGCCGTCGGCTACCTCGTCGGGCCGATGCTGTGGGGGTACGCGCGCCGGCACGGGCTGGTCGGGATCACCGACATGGTCGCGCACCGGTACGGCAGGCCCTGGCTCGGCGCGCTGGTCGCGATCGGGGCGACGGTGTGCCTGCTGCCCTACATCCAGTTGCAGATCACCGGCATGGGCGTGGTCGTCTCCACCATCTCGTACGGGGCGATCAGCCTGAACTGGGCGTACTTCCTGGCCTTCGCCGTCACCACCGGGTTCGTCGTGGTCAGCGGGCTGCGCGGCAGCGCCTGGGTGTCGGTGCTGAAGGACGTGCTGGTCATCGGCACGCTCGGGTTCCTGGCGGTGTACGTGCCGGTGCACTACTTCGGCGGGTACGGGGACTTCTTCGACCGACTCGTCACGGAGAAGGGAGAGTGGCTGACGTTCCCCGGGCACGCGTCGGGCGGGCTCGACCAGGGCTGGTTCGTCTCGACCAGCTTCCTCAACTCGCTGACCGTGGTCATCTTCCCGACCACCGTCGCCGGCTACCTCGGCGCCCGCAGCGCCGACACCCTGCGCCGCAACGCCATCGCCCTGCCCGTCTACAACGTGCTGTTGCTCGTCCCCATGCTGCTCGGCATGGCCGCGCTGTTCGTGGTGCCCGGGTTGGTCGGCGCGGAGTCCAACCTGGCGTTGTTCAAGCTGGTGGTGGACTCGCTGCCGGCGTGGGCCGTGGGGTTGATCGGGGTGGCAGCCGCGCTGTCGTCCATCGTGCCGATGGCGGTGTTCATGCTGGTCATCGGCACCATGTGGGGCCGCAGCGTACTCGGCCTGGTACCCCGCCTGGCCAGCCGGCAGAAGCTCGGCTCCCAGGTGGTCGTCGTCCTCGCCGGCGCGCTCGCCCTGCTCCTCACCTACACCGCGCCCAACACCCTCGTACGGCTGTCGCTGATCTCGTACGAGGGCATGGCACAGCTCGTACCGATGCTGCTGCTCGGGTTGGTGTGGCGGCGGATGACGTGGTGCGGGGCGCTCGGCGGGCTGGTGGTGGGGGCCACCCTGGTGTCGGTGTTGGTCTTCACCGACCGCGATCCGCTGTGGGGGGTCAATGCGGGGTTGCTCGCGTTGGGTGTGAACCTGGCGGTCGCACTCGGCGTCAGCCTGCTCGGCCCGCAGGAGGCGGACGGCCGGCCGGACGCCGAGGTGTTGGCCGATTGGGACGTGCCGGGGGCTGGGGCTGGGGCTGGGGCTGAGCCTGGGGCTGGAGTGGGTTCCGGTTCTGCGGCTGGTGCGGGACAAGTCGGCTGCACGGGGCCGGAGTTGGGGCCGGAGCCCGGCCGCGGGTAGGGGTGGAGGTCAGGGTGTGTCCAGGGTGATGGGGCGGGACTCGGTCGCCGCGCGGCGGGCCGCCTCCAGGACGGCCAGGGTTGCGGCGGCCTGGGCTCCGGTGACCGGGGCGGGGCCGCCGGTGCGCAGGGCGCGTTCGACCGCCGCGTAGTACGCGGGGTAGTCGCCCGGCTCGGTCGGCACCGGTTCGCCGCCGCCGGACAGCGGGGACTCGCCCGACCCGATCCGGCCCCAGCACGACTCGGGCTCCACGCCCCACGCGGCGCCGTCCGCGCCGGGGCGGCGGCCCTCGCGCAGCGCCGCTTCCTGCGGGTCGAGCCCGTACTTCACGTAACCCGCCCTGCTGCCCAACACCCGGAAACGCGGGCCGAGTTGGGCGGTGGTGGCGCTGGCCCACAGATGGGAGCGGACGCCGCTGGCGTGGTGGAGGGCCAGGAAGGTGTCGTCGTCGGCCTCGGCACCGGGGCGGCGCACGTCGCACTCCGCGTACACCGCCGTCACCGGCCCGAACAGGGTCAGCGCCTGATCGACCAGATGGCTCCCCAGGTCGTAGAGCAGGCCGCCGATGTCGGCCGGGTCGCCGGACTCCCGCCAGCCACCCTTGGGCTGCGGGCGCCAGCGTTCGAAGCGGGACTCGAAGCGCTGCACGTCGCCGAGGGTGCCGTCGGCGACGAGTCGGGCGACGGTGCGGAAGTCGTTGTCCCAGCGGCGGTTGTGGAACGCGCTCAGCAGTAGGCCGCGCGCCTCGGCCAGTGCGGTGAGTTCGCGCGCCTCGGCCGCGGTCGCGGCGAGCGGCTTGTCGATGACGACCGACACCCCGGCGGCGAGCGCCGCGCGGGCCAGCGCGACGTGCGTACGGTTCGGCGAGGCGATGGAAATGAGGTCCAACTCCCGTGCCTGGGTGAGGAGTTCATCGGTGGTGGCCACGGCCCGCAGCCCCGGGTGAGCGTCCAGGGCCGCCTGCTGCCGCTCGGCGCGCGAGGTGACGACGGTGTGCAGGGCCAGCCCGTCGACCGCGCTGATCAGCGGCGCGTGAAAGACCGACCCGGCCAGCCCGTACCCGACCAAGCCGACCCGCAGCGGCCCGCGACGCGTCAGCGGCGGCCGTACGGGGGCTTCGGCGGGGGTGGGCGCGAGGGCGGGCGGGGCCGCGGGGGCCGCGGGGCCGGAAGGAGCGGCGGGGGTGTGGCCCGGGTTGGGATCCATGCCCAGGAACTCTGGCAATGCGGTTGCCCGAGCGCAACTGACCACCCGAGCCCGGTGCGGCCCGGCGCCCGGCCGGTTGCCTCCAATGGTGGGGTCCGGATCGGCCGATCGGGCGGGATTGCGGCGCGGCGTACGGGCGGGGCGGTGCCGCCAGGTGGGGTGTGCCGCCTCGCGTGGAAGGTTCCCCGTGTCGAAGGAGAACCCGAAAGCAAAGGTCAGCCCATGCCTTCGCGCAACGTCCCGTCCCGCAAGCGACGGCGCTCCCCGGGGCCCGCGCCGGCCGCCGGCGCCGGCCCCCACCCCACCACGGCCCGTGAAACCCCCGGCCGCTGCGACACCCCTGGCCCCTGTGGCACCACCGGCACCACTGGCACCACTGGCGCCACTGGCACCACCGGGCCCGGCACCCGCGGGCGCGCCGCGGCCCGACGCGCCGTGCCCGCCCGCCAATCCGCCCCCGCCCCCCGTACCCGCCCCGCGCTCGCGATCGGCGTCGGGGCGCTGGTCGCCGTGGGGGTGTTCGCGGGGGCGCCGGGGGCCTCGGCCGTCGGGGGCGGGCCCGCGGCGGGCGCTGCGTGGCGGGTCGTGGCGGCAGCCCCGGAGTGCGGGGACGCCTCGCAGTCCGGGTTCCCGATCGGGACCAGGCTGCACGCCGGGCCCGACGCGTACCGGGCCGGCGACGACTGGCGGCCGTGGCGGCTCGAACTGCACAACACCACCCGCGTGGCCTGCGCCGCCATCCACCCCGTGCTGCTCTTCGCCGACCGGGGCCGCGCGCTGCGGCCGGACCAGGTACGGGTCGAGTTCCACGATCCGTACGAGCGGCGCTGGCGCGCGGTCCGCTTCGAGACCACCGACGAGGACGAGAACGTCGGGGTCTTCGACGGCGGCGGCCGGGGCCGGGTGCCGCGGTTCAAGGGGTTCGTGGTGCCTGCGGGGAAGACGGTGACCGTACGGACCCGGGTCAGGTTCACCGCCGACGCGCCCACCGGGCCGGCGTCCGCCGCGGTCACCACCATGCAGCGGCAGTACGAGGACGGGGACTGGGGCGGCCAGTCCGGCACGTACCGCTTCACCGTCGAGCCGCCCCGGGCCGGTGATGGCTCCCGCGGTGACGGTGATGGTGACGGTGACGGGCCCGGCCGCGCCCCGGAACCCGAGCCGGGCCGCGCCGAGCCGGGGGACGGTGCCGGTGTCGCCGATGGTGGTGCCGATGCCGACGGTGCTGGTGCTGGTGATCGCGACGGCGACGGTCGGGGGGCCGTGGGCGGTGACGGGGCCGGTACGGGCCCGGCGGACTCGGCCGCGGGTCGCCCGGGCGACGGTCCGGCCGACCCCCGCGACGAGGGCCGCGCCGGGCCGCCCCAACTCGCCGCCACCGGCCCCGCCGCACGGTGGGGGTACGCCGCCGGCGGCCTCGGGCTGACGCTCACGGGCGGCTTGCTCGTATGGCGAACCCGCAGGTCAAACGGCTGATCTGCTGACCTCGGCCTGCCCCGGTCCTGGTCTGAGCCGGGCCCGATCCGGAGCTGATCTGATCCTGACCTGGTCCTGATCTGATCCTGGCCTGGTCCTCCAAAAACCCACCCCATCCCCCGACATGCCCGCCATATCACCGTGACGTGCGGTACGCCCCCGCGTCACCTGGCCTTTCCCTGTGTACCGCGGCGTAGTGCGAGGATCGCCGCGTGGAATACCCGAACGACCAGGCACCTGGCGCACCCATCAGAGCGGGCGTCCCGGAACACGGGCGCATCCCGAAGTACTACGCCGTGAAGACCCAAGTCGCGGCGCTGCTCGACGAGTTGGGGGAGGGGGAGCTGTTGCCGACCGAGCGTGATCTGGCGGTGCGGTTCGCGGTCTCGCGCGAGACGCTGCGTCAGGCGCTGCGCGAGCTGCTGCTTGAGGGGCGGTTGCGGCGGATGGGGCGCGGCACGGTGGTGGCCGGGCCGAAGTTGGAGCAGCCGCTGTCGCTGGCGAGCTACACCGAGGGCGTGCGCCGACAGGGCCGCAGGCCCGGCCGTACGCTCATCACGCTCGACCGCTTTCCGTGCCCCGAGGGGCTGGCCGTCGAGTTGGAGGTGGCGCGCGGGGCGCCGGTGTGGCACCTGGAGCGCGTGTTGCTCGCCGATGACGAGCGGATGGGGTTGGAGAGCACGTACGTGGCGGTGGACCGGGTGCCGAAGTTGGACAGCGAGTTCGAGCCGGACTCGTCCTTCTACGGCTATCTGCACGACCGGCTCGGCATCGGCTTCGGCGACGCGGACGAGCGGCTTGAGACGGTGCTCGCCACCCCGCGGGAGGCGCTGCTGATCGGTACGCCGCCCGCGCTGCCGATGCTGCTCATCCACCGGCTCTCCCGCGACACGGTGCGGCGCCCGCTGGAGCGGGTGCGGTCGCTGTACCGCGGCGACCGGTTCAGTTTCACCGCCCACCTGGGCTCGGCGACGGGCTGAACCGGGCGCGCGACGGGCCCCGCGACGGGTCCGGCAGCCAGCCCCGCGGCTGGCCCCACCGCAAGGCCCGCGACCGGCCCACCACGAGGCCCACGGTCGGCCCCGCGGCGAGGCCCGCGGCCAGCCCCACCGCCCCGCCGTCCCGTACCGCAACCCGCGTACGCGCACCCCGCCCCACCCCGGCGTTTCGCCCCGTATCTCCGCTCCGTCCGCTCCGTGCCGACGCCCCGCCGTCCCGCTGGCGGCCCGGCGCAGTTCACCGGCCGGTCGTACGGGTCGGGCCCGCTTCCAGGCCGGTCAGGGCGCGGACGGATCGCCCATCGGGGACGCAAGTCCCGCAAAGCGAAGAGGATTGAGATCACGGAAAGATAACGGGTCTAGGCCATGTTTGCGCCCGAGTTCACCTTGTGGTCGCCGCACGGATGGATTGAGGTCATGCGGCGCCGCGACCGTCTGGGGCATGCGAGTCATAGTCGTCGGAGCCGGCGTGGTGGGCACCATGCACGCCTGGCAGGCAGTAGAGCGCGGCCACGAGGTCGTCCACATCGAGCGCGAGGCCGAGGCCCGCGGCGCCTCGGTCCGTAACTTCGGCCTGGTCTGGGTCAGCGGGCGGGCCGGCGGCGTCGAGTTGCAGACCGCGCTGCGCGCCCGCGAGCTGTGGGAGGGCATCGGCGCCCGGGTGCCGGGGCTCGGCTTCCGGCCCAACGGGTCCCTGACCATCGTCACCAACGACGCGGAGCTCGCCGTCGCCGAGGCCGCGCTCGCGCTCCCGGACGCGGCCGAGCGCGGCTACAAGCTGCTCGACGCCGCCGAGGCCCGCGCGCTCAACCCGGCGCTGCGCGGCGAGTTCGCCGGCGCGCTGTGGTGCGAGCGGGACGGCGCGGTGGAGCCGCGGGTCGCCCAACGCGCGCTGAAGGAAGCCCTGTTGGCCTCCGGCCGGTACACCTTCATCGGCGGGCGCGAGGTCCGCGAGGTCACCGGGCCCGGCGCGGTCCGCGACGACCACGGCGTCACCCACACCGGCGATGCGGTCGTGCTGTGCACCGGCGCCTGGCTCGGCGGCCTGGTCCGCGAGCTGGTTCCGGAGCTGCCGGTGCGCCGGGTGCGGCTCCAGATGATGCAGACCGCCCCGCTCGGCGAGGCGCTGACCACCTCCGTCGCCGACGCCGACAGCTTCCGCTACTACCCGGCCTTCCGGGGTGACGCGCTCGACGCCATGGCCGCCGCCCAGCAGCAGCCGCCGGTGGCCGCCGAGCACAAGATGCAACTCCTGATGGTGCAGCGCGCCGACGGCGGCCTGACCATCGGCGACACCCACGAGTACGCCGAACCGTTCGGCTTCGACGTCGTCGAGGACCCGTACGAGCACCTCAGCCGGGTCGTCGAGCGCCTCATCGGCCGCCCGCTGCCCGCCATCCGCCACCGCTGGGCCGGCGTCTACGCCCAGTGCACCGACACCGCGCGCGTGGTGCACCGGGAGCGGGTGGCCGACGGGGTGTGGCTGGTGACCGGGCCCGGCGGGCGCGGCATGACCTGTTCCCCGGCGATCGCCGAAACCACCGCGAACGAACTGGGCTGGTGACCGAGATGACCCACACGCACGACGCGAACAACACGCACGACACGTACGACGCGAACACGCACGACACGCCCGGCGCCGACGAGACGGCTGCCCCCGCCGCCAGCTCCACCGCCGAGCGCGCCGTCAAGCTCGTCGTGCTCGACATGGCCGGCACCACCGTCGCCGACGACGGCCTGGTCGAGCGGGCCTTCGGCGCCGCCGCCCAGGAACTCGGCGTCACGCCCGGCAGCCCCGAGCACGCCGAACAGCTCGGCTACGTGCGCGCCACCATGGGCGAGTCCAAGATCTCCGTCTTCCGGCACCTGTACGGCACCGAGGAACGGGCCCAGCGCGCCAACACCGCCTTCGAGGCGGCGTACGCGGAACTCGTCGACGCCGGCCACTGCGCGCCGGTGCCCGGCGCCCGCGAGGCCATCGAGGAGCTGACCGCGCAGGGCCGCACCGTCGTCCTCAGCACCGGATTCGCCCGCCCCACCCAGGACGCGATCATCGCCGCGCTCGGCTGGCAGGACCTGGTCGCGCTGACCCTGTGCCCGGCCGACGCGGGCGGTCGCGGCCGGCCCTACCCGGACATGGTGCTCGCCGCGCTGCTGCGTACCCCGGCCGCCGACGGGGTCCAGCAGATCGCGGTGGCCGGCGACACCGCGTACGACATGCTCTCCGGCAGCCGCTCCGGCGCCGCCCTGGTCGCCGGCGTGCTGACCGGCGCGCACCGGGCCGACCAGCTCCACGCGGCCGGCGCCACCGACGTGCTGCCGTCGGTGGCCGCGCTGCCCGCGCTGATCGCCGCGTACGAGAGCGGCGACGCGGCCGGGCGCGCCGCCGCGGGCACGGCCGCCGGTACGGACACGGCCGCCGGCGCGGTCGGCGACGGTTCCGTGAGGTCGGCGCCATGAGCCCCAAGACGCCGCCGGCCAGCGGCATCCGCTTCGAGCAGGTGTCGGTCGCGTACGGCAGGCGCGGTGAGTCCATCGCGCTGAACTCGCTCGACCTGACCGTCGAACCCGGCGAGGTGATGGCCCTGCTCGGCCCCTCCGGGTCGGGCAAGACCACCGCGCTGCGGGCGGTCGCCGGGTTCGTGCAGCCGGTCTCCGGCCGGGTGTTCATCGGCGAGCGCGACGTGACCGGGCTGCCGCCGCACCGCCGTGGCATCGGCATGGTCGTGCAGCAGTACGCGCTCTTCCCGCACATGCGGGTCGAGCAGAACGTGGCCTTCGGCCTGAAGGCCAACCGGGTGCCGCGCCGGGAGATCGCCGGCCGGGTCGCCGAGGCGCTGGAGATGGTCGGCATGGCCGCGTACGCGCGGCGCTACCCGCGCGAGCTCTCCGGCGGCCAGCAGCAGCGGGTGGCCATCGCCCGGGCGCTGGCCATCCGGCCCGGCGTGCTGCTGCTCGACGAGCCGCTGTCCGCGCTCGACGCGCAGTTGCGCTCCGGCATGCTCGCCGAACTCGCCCGGCTGCACCGCGAGTTGCCCGACGTGTCGATCCTGTACGTCACCCACGACCAGGTCGAGGCGCTGACGCTGGCCGACCGGATCGCGGTCATGGACAAGGCGCAGCTCCAGGACTGCGGCACCCCGCAGGACCTGTACCGGCGCCCGCGCACCGAGTTCACCGCGTCCTTCGTGGGCAACGCCAACCTGCTGCCGGTCACGGTCGCCGCCGACGCCGAGCGCGTCGACTTCGCCGGGACCACGCTGGCCGTGGCACCGTCGCCGGGCGACGGACCGGCGCCGGGCGCCGCCGCCACGCTCTGCGTACGGCCGCACCTGGTCGGCCTCGGCGAGGGCGAGAACACCCTGCGCGGCACCGTCGCCGAGGTGCAGTGGCGCGGCTCCACGCACCGGTTGTTCGTGGACGTCGCAGGTCACCGCTTCAAGGCCGATGTCAGGGAGCTGCGGACCACGCCGTTGCTCGGGGATCAGGTGACGCTGCACTTCGCGGCGCAGGACGCGGTGCTGCTGCCGGTCGACTCGGTGGGCGCGGCCACCTCGGCGCCCGCGGACCTGGCCCCCGCCGGCCAGACCACCGCGGACCAGACCCCCGCCGCGCCGACCCTCGCCAAGAGCGCCGCGCCCGGCGCGGGAGGTGGGACGGATGGCTAGCGCCAGCACCGCCCCGCACGCGGACCCCAGCACCGCCCCGCACGCGGACCCCCGCACCCCCGGCCAGGCCCGTACGCCCCGCGCGGCGCGCCCCGGCACCCCCCGCTCGGTCACGCTGACCCGCTGGTTGTGGGCGCTGCCGCCGATCGCCGTGCTCGGCCTGGTCTTCCTCTATCCGCTCTACCTCGTCGTCGAGCAGTCCTTCCACCCGGAGGAGGGCGGCACCTCGCTGACGCCCTACCGCGAGGTGTTCGCGTCCGAGGCGTTCCGCGAGGCGCTGTGGACCACGGTGTGGATCGCCGGCTGCGCCACCATCGGCTGTCTGGTGCTCGGCTTCGTCCTCGCGCTGATCATCGCGTTCGTGCCGTTCCCCGGGGGCAAGGCGGTCGCCAAGTTCATCGACGTCTTCCTCTCCTTCCCGTCCTTCCTGATCACGCTGGCGCTGCTGTTCATCTACGGCACCGTCGGCATGGCCAACGGGGTGTGGACGGACGCGACGGGCGCGGCGAGCGGGCCCTTCAACTTCCTCAACACGCCGTGGGGCGTGCTGCTCGCCGAGATCACCTACTTCACGCCGTTCGTGATGCGCCCGCTGCTCGCCGCGTTCGCCGGCATGGAGACCGCGCAGCTCGAAGTGGCCTCCTCGCTCGGCGCCCGGCCGCTGCGCATCATCCGGCAGGTGATCCTGCCGGAGGCGCTGCCCGCGCTCGCCGCCGGCGGCAGCCTGGTCCTGGTGATGTGCCTGAACGAGTTCGGCATCGTGCTGTTCACCGGCGCCAAGGGCGTCACCACGCTGCCGATGCTGGTCTACAGCGAAGCGATCCTGGAGTCGGACTACCCGTCCGCGTGCGTGGTCGCCGTCGTCAACATCGCCATCTCGGTGGGCCTGTTCGCCCTCTACCGGTCGCTGGTCGCCCGCACCGGGCGCGGCGGCGGGTCGACGCTGTCGGCGCTGTCAGCCAAGCGGCTCGGGCTCGGGAAGGGGGCGCGCCGTGCTCGTGCATAGCAAGACGGGGCGCTGGAGCGCCTGGGTCGTCTTCTTCGCCCTGTTCCTGCCGCTGTTCGCGCTGCCGCTCGCGGTGATCGTCGCGGCCTCCTTCTCCACCCACTGGAGCGGCGCGTTCCCCTCCGGGCCGACCACCCAGCACTACGATGCGGCGCTGCGCGGCGAATCCCTCCAGGCGCTGACCACCAGCCTGGTCACCGCGCTCACCGCCTCCGTACTGGCGCTGGCCGTCGGCACCTGGGCGGCGCTGGCCGCGGCCACGCTGCGGCGGCGCGGCAAGCGGCTGCTGGACGCGCTGTTCATGCTGCCGGTCGCGGTGCCTTCGGTGGTCGTCGGCCTCGCCGTGCTGGTCGCCTTCAGCAAGCCGCCGATGCTGCTCAACGGCACCCGCTGGATCGTCATCCTGGCCCACGGCGTGCTGGTCACGGCCTTCGCCTACCAGTCCGTCTCAGCCGCCCTGACCCGCCTGGACCCGGCGTACGAACAGGCCGCTGCCAGCCTCGGCGCCCGCCCCTGGCTGGTGCTGTGGCGGGTCAAGCTGCCGCTGTTGCTGCCGTCGCTGACGGCGGCGGCCGGCCTGTGCTTCGCCCTGTCGATGGGTGAGCTGAGCGCCACGATGATGCTGTACCCGCCGGACTGGATGCCGCTGCCGGTACGCATCTTCACCGCCACCGACCGGGGTGCCCTGTTCACCGGTTCCGCCGTCGCGGTGGTGCTGATGGGGACGACGCTGCTGGTCCTGCTGGCCGTCTCCCGCATCCGTACCCGAGCCACCTACCGGTGAGGTGAACCACTCCCACCCGCCGGTGACGCGAGCCCCCGACGGCCCGGCCCACCCCGCCGGGCACCCCCTCTGACCTGGCCGAACCCGCCGACCCACGTCCCCCCACGCGTAGCAACACCCTCCACACCCTCACTCGTCTCGGAGAACAGACAGCCCATGGCTACCCCCGCTACCCCCGCCACCTCCCGCAGCTACCTGAAGCCCGTCGCGGCGCTCAGCGGCGCCCTCGTCCTCGCCGGCACCCTCGCCGGCTGTAGCGAGACCGCCGACAAGAACGCCAAGGTCGTCACCGTGTACAGCGCCGACGGCCTCAAGGGCGAGGACGGCAACGGCTGGTACGACACCGTCTTCAAGGACTTCGAGAAGAAGACCGGAATCAAGGTCAAGTACGTGGAGGGCGGCTCCGGCGAGATGGTGCAGCGCGCCGTCCGCGAGAAGTCCAACACCCAGGCCGACGTGCTCATCACGCTGCCGCCGTTCATCCAGCAGGCCGACAAGAAGGGCCTGCTCACCTCGTACGCGCCCGAGGGCTCGAAGGCCGTGGCCCCCACGGACAAGGACCCGGACGGCAAGTGGACCTCGGTCGTGAACAACTACTTCTCGTTCGCGTACAACAAGCAGGAGCTCAAGCAGCCCCCGAAGACGTGGGAGGAGCTGCTGGAGGGCAAGTACAAGAACAAGCTCCAGTACTCCACGCCGGGCGTCGCCGGTGACGGCACCGCCGTCGTCATCAAGGCCATGCACGACTTCGGCGGCAAGGACGCCGCCATGAAGTACCTCGGCGACCTCCAGTCCAACAACGTCGGCCCGTCCTCCTCGACGAGCAAGCTCGCGCCCAAGGTCGACAAGGGCGAACTGCTCGTCTCCAACGGCGACGTCCAGATGAACTTCGCCCAGTCCAAGTCCATGCCCAACCTGGGCATCTGGTTCCCGGCCAAGAAGGGCGGCCAGCCCACGACCTTCGCCCTGCCGTACGCGGCCGGCCTGGTCAACAAGGCCCCGCACAGCGACAACGGCAAGAAGCTCCTCGACTACCTGCTGAGCGAGACCGCCCAGCGCCAGATCAGCCACATCGGCGGCGGCTTCGCGGCCCGCGCCGACGTCGACGCCACCGACCCGAACGCGAAGGACCTCGCCGCCATCATGAAGGGCGTCGAGATCTTCAAGCCGGACTGGCAGGACTTCGACGAGAACTACAGCGAGTACATCGACGCGTGGAAGTCGGCGACCGGTAGCTGATTCCCCTCCCGGGGGGGGGATCTCTCCGGGGGAGGCGGGAGCGGGCGGTCCCGTCCGCCCGTCACGTACGGGTAACGGGTCTGGTTCACGGGCGGGCTTGCCTCACCGTCAGGCAGGAACGGACCTGATCCACGACCGGGAGCGCCCCACCGCGAGGTGGGCCCCCGCAGCCACGCCCGCCCCGCCGCCCGTACGACCCCCGCCCGCCGTGCCCCGCACATCGGCCGCCCCGGCATCCCGCCGCCGGGGCGGCCGATGTGCGTGGGGGGGGTGCGGGCGGGGATGATGCATGTGGACGTGGGGGCGGGTGCGTGCGGGAGTGGGGCGGTGCTGGTACGAGGGGGCGAGCCGGGGCGGCCGACACGCGCCCGGCCCGCAGCCCCTCACCCGGCCGCTTCCGCCTGGGCCCGTAGCTTCGCGGCCCGCGCACGGGGGTCGTACGCCGGGCCCACGCCCTCGATCAGCACCAGGTCGCCCTCGATGTGGTCGCTGCGCAGCCGCAGGATCGCCTGGTACGCGGGCGACGCGTACCAGGCGCGCGCCGCCTGAAGGTCGGGGAACTCGATCAGCACCATGCTGCCCGGCCACTCCCCCTCCAGCACCTCGGCCGGCGCGCCGTGGATGAGGAAGTGCCCGTCGAAGGGGTCGAGGGTGGCCTGGATGCGCTCCAGGTACTCCAGGATGTCGGGGTGGTGACGGCGGCTGCGGAGATGCGCGAAGCCGTAGGCGGACATGGAAGCCCCTTCCGTGTTCCGGCGGTGCGACTCCCGTGCGGGAGGCACCCCCGAAACGTAGCCACCGGTCCGGGCCCCGGCGATTACCCGCGAGGTAATGCCGGGCCGGGACCGGGGCCAGTTCGGGGCCGAGCCGGGGCCGGAGCCGAGCCGCCCCGGGGCCGGGACCAGCCCCCGAGCGGCCAGCCATCCCAGCCCCGCGGCAGCCGGCCGCCCCCACGAACCCGCTAGATCAGCTCCACCAGATCCGCGATCGAATCCTTGACGTGCGTGGGCCGGTACGGGAACTTGCCCAGGTCTTCCACCTGGGTCAGGCCGGTCAGGACGAGGAAGGTTTCCATGCCCGCTTCGAGGCCGGCGAGGACGTCGGTGTCCATGCGGTCGCCGATCATGGCGCTGGTCTTGGAGTGGGCGCCGATCGTGTTCAGGCCCGTGCGCATCATCAGCGGGTTCGGCTTGCCCACGAAGTAGGGCTCCTTGCCGGTGGCCTTGGTGATGAGCGCGGCCACGGCGCCCGTCGCGGGCAGTGCACCCTCGGCGGACGGGCCCGTCTCGTCCGGGTTGGTCGCGATGAACCGCGCCCCGTCGTTGATCAGCCGGACGGCCTTCGTCATGGCCTCGAAGGAGTACGTACGCGTCTCGCCGAGGATCACGAAATCGGGCTCGGTGTCGGTGAGCACGTAGCCCACGTCGTGCAGCGCCGTGGTCAGCCCCGCCTCGCCGATGACGTACGCGGAGCCGCCCGGGTGCTGGTCGTCCAGGAACTTCGCGGTCGCGAGCGCCGAGGTCCAGATGTTTTCGGCCGGCACCTCAAGCCCCATCCGGGCCAGCCGTGCGTGCAGGTCACGGGCGGTGTAGATGGAGTTGTTGGTCAGTACGAGGAACGGCTTGGCCGAGTCACGCAGCTTCTTGATGAACGCGTCGGCGCCCGGCACCGGGATGCCTTCGTGCATCAGCACGCCGTCCATGTCGGTGAGCCACGACTCGATGGGCTTGCGCTCTGCCATGCCGGTCTCCTGTTACACACGAGCTTTCTGGGACGCCGGAACGGCGCTGTGCCGGCGCCCCCAGCGTATCCAGCGCCGGCGCGATCACCACCGTCGCTGCACGTCCGCTTTGACCCCGGTGACCAGGCTCGCCGCCGGAACGTCGTCGGCCACCACCGCACCGGCCGCCACCACCGCGTCCCGCCCGATGCTCACCCCCGGCAGGATGGTGGCCCCGGCGCCGATCCACACGTTCTCGGCCACGTCGATCGGCGCCCCCGTGAGGTAGTGCCGCCGCTCCTCCGGGTCGACCGGGTGGCCGCTGGTGATGAAGGTGACCTTCGGCCCGATCATCGTGCGCGCGCCGATGCGGATGCCTGAGTAGTCCAGGAACGTGCAGTTCTGGTTGATGAACACGCGTTCACCGAGTTCGATGCTGAGCCCGTGGTCGGTGAAGAACGGCGGATAGATCGTCGCCCGCGCCGGCAGCGGCCGGCCGAGGATCTGTGCCAACAACTCCGCCTTGCCCGCCTCGTCGTCGAAGGGCAGACAGTTCAGCCGCGAGGTGAGCGCACTGACCTCAAGCACCCGGTCGGCCATGGCCTTGAACTCGGGACTGTGGATGCGCATGAGGCGTTGGCTGGGCATGGGTCGGTCCTCCCGGTGGGCGGTTCGGTGCTGGCGGACCGCACGCCGGGAGCACACGGCGGCCCTTCGCCCCGGCCGCGCGCGCCGCCCGTCCGCGCCGTCCAGCCGACACCTTAGGCGCGCCGCCTGGCGCGCGGGTCCCCGCCCCGGCCCACGTACTGCCGAGCGCGCACGGCCGGTCGCCGGCCGCCGAAGTGGCGGGCGCCCGGCGCCCGTTGGGCACGCCGCCCATCAGACCTCACCGTCGGACGCGTCGTGGCCTCACCAACAACGCGGGGCTGAGGTGCGCATGATGAGGGCAGGTAGCGCACCGTCGACAATGTTCGCCTCCGGCAGACTGAGATCGAAGTGCTTCCCGATCACGCGCAGCAAACCACGCACCTGGTCCTGCGGCTCGTCCTCGGTCTCTTCAACTCGCTCCATCGCTGCGACAAGGTCGGCTGCCCCTCTGGCGAGGCGTTCGACGCCGAACAGCGATGAGTTGATGATGAGTTCCCCGTTGCGGTGGTAGCGGAACTGAGGGGGTGGATGGTCCATCTGTGGGTCGAAGACCAGCACCTCTGCGGACTCCGACACCTGTGGGTCCAGGAAGCACCCTTCGCTGCCGCCGGACTCTACGACGAACGACCAGTCGCCGTGAGCACCGATTCTTGCGACGCAGTACACCTGGTCGAGATCGACCATGCGAGCTGCCTCGATGGCGGTCAACGTGCCGGGAAGCATCTGCACCGGCGCGTGGTCAGTCATGCGCTCGACCAGTCCCTGTGGGCTCAGCCCGCGGGCGCAAGTGATGTAGTAGTCAATCCTTCCGAGCGCCCAGACATCTTGTATCCACTCGATTCCCTCACTCATGATCACGACTTTCTGTCGGCCCTGCCTCGGAGAGTGGGGCGGCCGGGGGCGGCCGGCCGGCGTGTGTGTCAGCCGTCCCCCGTACCGCCGCGCCGCGTGCCCGCGCCCCGTGTGCCCGCGCGCGGGCCGGGGGACTGCTGGGGGACCCGGGGCACCTGCGGCGTCGCGCGCAAGCGGGCGCGGATGTTGCCGAAATGGTCGCGCACCGCGGCCTCCGCCCGGGCGGTGTCGCCGGCGCGGACCGCGGCCAGGATCTCGCGGTGCTGGGCGCAGGTCACCGCGGGGTCGGGGACGCCGTCCACCAGATCCGTACGCACCCGGTGGAAAGCGTCCCAGAACGCTTCGAGCACCTCGCTCAGGAGCTGGTTGTCCAGGCCGCGGTAGAGCGCCGTGTGGAAGGCGCGGTCCGTGTCGGCGCGTACCGGGCCGTCCGTCGCCTCCTGCTCCATCCGGCCCACCAGCGCGTCCAGCTCGGTCAGGTCGCTTTGCGGGACCCGGCCGACCAGTCGGGCCAGCAGGCCGGTCTCCAGGGCCTCGCGCAGTTCGAGGAGTTGGAGCAGGCTGTCCTCGCCCCGGTAGTGCCCGGCGACCGTACGGAACGTCAGGCCCTCGATCATGGGGGCCATCGACATGGGGCCGACATAGGTGCCGAAACCGTGCCGGACCTCCACGATGCCCATCGCCTGGAGCGCCTTCAGGGCCTCGCGCACCGAGTTCCGGCTGACGCCCATCAGCTCCATCAGCTCGGTCTCGGTGGGCAGTGGGGAGCCGGAGGGCAGCCGCCCGTAGATGATCAGTCGCTTGATGCGTTCCTGGATGTCGCTCGCCACTCCGCGACCGTGCACCGCCACCTCCGATGGGACCATCCCCGGCCGCGGGGGCGGGGGGGCCGGCGTGGCCGGCCGCGAGGACTACGGAACGACTGTGGGCCCTCTCGCCGATGACGAGAAGGCCCACAGTGTGACGTGCGCCGCCAGGGACTCGAACCCCGGACCCGCTGATTAAGAGTCAGCTGCTCTAACCAACTGAGCTAGCGGCGC
>NZ_JBEHZD010000890.1:0-2028 GCF_040240285.1 Streptomyces sp. HSW2009
ACGTGGCGGCGCACTGTGCCGCCGTGGTCCTGCCGGCGGAGGCGGACGGGGCCGCGGGCGCCCGGGCCCCGGGGGGCGTGGGGGTCGCCCGGGGCGCCCGGGGCGGGGTCCATGGCTCCGCTCGGGTCTTCCGTGCGGGCCTGGGGACGGGGTTCCGCGGGGCCGGCGGTGGCGGGCGGGGCGGCCTGCGGGTGACCAGTCCGGGGGCCGGTGACGGGGCTGGCGACAGGGCTGGCGGCGGGGCCGGGGTGCGTCGGGTGGCCGCTGCCGGGCGGCACGCCGCCGCCCGCCCCCGGCTGCGTCCCGTTGCACGACGGCCGTCCGCCCCCGCACCTCCGGGCGAGTCGGATCTCGCTGCCGTGCCTTCCGCCACCGTTCGCGCTGTCGCTGGTACTGGTCATGGCGGACATACTTACCGGGCGTCCATCTTCCGTTTTGGGCGAATCCCGGAAACCAGGACACGGCGGGGCAGGGCGGGGTATCTTGCGCCCCGCCTACCTGGCGGGCATGTGCCACTGGTGCATGTGTCCTGCCTGGTCCACTGGCCTACCCGGCACATCGGCCACCGCCGGCCCGCGGGTCCGGCCTGCGCGGGTGCTCCCGCCGGTGCCTGGGCAGCGGGCCCGCGCCGCCCGATGCGGTGCGGGCGGCTCCCCGTATGGCTCTCCCTACGGCCTTCCGTACGGGCTATCGGGGCGCGTCATGCCTGGTGGGAGTCTTGAGGCGAGTGTCGGCGGGTGCCGGTGGATGCCGGCGGGTGTCAGCCCGCTCCGTACCGGGCCCCCTCGGCGGGGCGTCGGACCGGTCAGGAGCGGGGCCGCGTCGGGGTGGGGCGGATCAGGATTCCGCCACGGCACCGTCGCGCAGCAACTCGCGGCCGAACTCGACCATCTTCCGCGCGTAGTCCTCGGTCCAGTCCGCCCGTTCGGCGATCGCGGCCAGCGGCAGCCGGTCGAACCGCTGCGGGTCGGCGAGCTGCGCCGCGGCCATCGCCTGGAACTCCGTCGCCCGCTCCGCCGCCGCCCGGAACGCGAGCGTCAGCTCGGTCGAGCGGGCCAGCAGTTCGGCGGGGTCCTCCATCGACTCCAGGTCGAAGAAGTGCTCGGGGTCCGCGGTGGCCTCGGAGGGCTCGAAGAGCAGCGGCGGGGGTTTGAGGCGCCGCGCCGGGCTGGTACGCGGTTGGGCAGCCGAATGCGGCTCGGACATGGATCTACCTCCGGTGTTGAGTGCCGCGTTCCATTGTCCAGCCCCGCGCAAGACCACTCGGCCGGGCGAAACGGGGTCGGGGGCGGGGCCGTGGGTGTGCTGAGCGGTGGTGCCGAGGACGTGCTGAGAGGGGGCCGGCGGGGGGTCGCCGGCGCCGCGTACCATCCGCAGCCAGCCAGCCAGCCAGCCAGCCAGCCAGCCAGCCAGCCAGCCAGCCAGCCAGCCAAAGCCCAACGCAACCCCGCCCCGCCCGGCTGGCCAGCCCGCCGCAACCCCCGTCCAACCCCGCCGGTCCGTTTGACCAGCTCAAACAAGCAGTCCGACGCCGCCCGCGGGGTGTTCGCTCACGGGTGCCAGGGGACCCGGTGTTCGTTCAGATGGGCCAGGACGGCGTGATTCGCCTCCCAACCGTCCGGGAAGCGGAGGCTCACCCCAAGCTGGACCGGTTCCGTCGACGGATGTTCGTCCAGGAGCTCGGGCACGCCGGCGCGGCAGACGACGATGCAGGCGTGGCGGTGCCGGGAGGCCAGCACGCACAGCCGGCCGGTCTCCAGGTGGAAGGCGGTGGCGTCGGGCCGGCCGGACAGCGGGTGCAGCACGACGGTCACGTCGAACTCGCGCCCCTGGAGCCGGTTCGCGGTGTCCACCACGACGCCGGCCACGCCGAGGTCGGCCAGCGCGGCCCGGACCGCGGCGGCCTGGTCGCGGGGGGCCGGGGCCCCCCCGATACGGGGCCCCCGCCGGGGCCCCCGGGCCCGGCCCCGCGCGCGGGGGGCCGCCCCCCCCCGGGCGCGCCCCCCGCGCCCCCCCCCGGCCCCCCCC
>NZ_JBEHZD010000891.1:0-2022 GCF_040240285.1 Streptomyces sp. HSW2009
CCCCCCCCCCCCCCCCCCCCCCGCCCCCCCCGGGCCCGCGGGGGGGCGGGGCGGGGCCCCCCCCCCCGGCCCGCCCGGCGGGGGGGGCCCCCGCCCCCCCCCCCGGCGCCGGGCCCGGGGCCACGGCGACCGTCGGACCGGCCGGAGCAGCCGGCCCGCTGTCCCCAACCGAACCGCTCCCCCGGACCGATCCGCTGTCCTCGGCCACCACACCCGGTACCCCGCCGACCACGGGCCAGGACAGGCAGGCCCCCGCCCCGTACCCCGCCGCCGCGCCCCGGCCGGCACCCACGACGGGCCCGCCGCCCACCACCACGGCAGCCCAGCCAGCCCGGGCATCGCAGCCGCCCGCGCGCAGCGACATCCGCAGCGACGTCCGTTGCGACGTGCTGGTGATCGGCGGGGGCATCATCGGGCTGGTCACCGCCTGGCGGGCGGCGCAGCGCGGGCTGCGGACCGTGCTGGTCGACCCGGCGCCGGGCAACGGGGCGGCGCAGGTCGCGGCCGGCATGCTGGCCGCGGTCACCGAGACGCACTTCGGCGAGGAGACGCTGCTGGGCCTGAACCTCGCGTCGGCCCGCCGCTACGCCGCCTTCGCCGCCGAACTCACCGAGGTCAGCGGCCGGTCCATCGGCTACCGCACCTGCGGCACCCTCGCCGTCGCGCTCGACAGCGACGACCGCGCCCAACTGCGCGACCTGCACGCGCTCCAGCAGCGGCTCGGCCTGGACGCGGAGTGGCTGACCGGGCGCGCCTGCCGCCGTATGGAGCCGCTGCTCGCGCCCGGGGTGCGTGGCGGGCTGTGGGTCGGCGGCGACCACCAGGTCGATCCGCGGCTGCTGGCCGCCGCCCTGCTACGGGCCGGCGAACGGGCCGGCGTCGACGTCCGGCGCAGTTGGGCCCAGCAGTTGACGGTGTCCACGGGGGACGGGAGCGCCGCGGGCCGCACGCGCACACCAGGGGGCGCCGACCCCGCCGGCCCGAGCGGCCTCGCCCACCCCCCGAGCCCCGCCGCATCCGACGGGGCACCCGCGCGCGATGCGCAGCCGTACGGCACGCACCCGGTGGGGGGTGTCCCGCTCGCCGACGGGGCCCGGGCGACCGGTGCCCTGCTCGCCGACGGCACCCGGGTCGCGGCCGGCCAGGTGGTGCTCGCGGGCGGCAGTCTCAGCGGCCGGCTGGCCGGGGTGCCGGGGCCCGTGGTGCCGCCGGTGCGGCCGGTGAAGGGCCAGTTGGTGCGGCTGCGGGTGCCGGCCGCGCTGGCCGCCGCCGGGCCGTTCCTGTCCCGTACGGTACGGGCCGTGGTCCGCGGCGGACACGTGTACCTGGTGCCCAGGGCGGACGGCGAACTGATCGTCGGCGCCACCACGGAGGAACTCGGCTGGGACACCTCCGTCACCGCCGGCGGGCTGTACGAGCTGCTGCGCGACGCACACGAGGTACTGCCGGGGGTCACCGAACTCGAACTGGTCGAGACGATGGCCGGGCTGCGCCCCGGTTCGCCCGACAACGCGCCGCTGCTCGGCCCGACCCTGCTGCCCGGCCTCGTCCTGGCCACCGGGCACCACCGCAACGGGGTGCTGCTCACGCCGATCACCGGCGACGTCATGGCCGACGTGCTGACCACCGGCGAACTGCCCGACTACGCCCGCCCGTTCACGCCGCTGCGCTGGACCGCGGCACCGGCCGGCGCCACCGGCACCGGCACCGGCACCACAGCCACTCACCCCCCAGCCACCCGCCCCGGGGCCGCGGGCGGCGACGTCACCGCCGGCGCCGGCACTCACCCGCCGGCCGGTCGGCCCGGTCGCACCGTGGCGGCCCCGGCCCCGGCCCCGGCGCCAGCGTCCGATGCCGGCACCGCGCGCCCCCCCCCCGCGGGCCCCCGGGCCCCCCCCCCCCCCGGGGCCCGGGGCACCGGGACCGCCCACCCCGCCCCACCACCCCGGGGGCGGGTAGGGCACGCCTCCCGCCCACACCTTCCCGGCGCCCGCGCACCCCGCGGGGCCGCGTGCACCACCG
>NZ_JBEHZD010000892.1:0-2017 GCF_040240285.1 Streptomyces sp. HSW2009
GGGGCCGCCGGGACAGCTTGCTGACGGCCGGGACGGGAACTGCTTCCCGTTCGGTGGATTCCTTGTAGGCTGTGGGCGGCGCCGGCGAGAGGCGTCACTGGTTGTGGTAGCGATTGACTGTTTGTGGGGTATTCGCGGTGGCTACGGGAAAAATTCTGCGGTTTGACGAGATTCGCGGCTATGGGTTCATCACGCCGGATGACGGCGATGAGGACGTCTTCATGCACGCGAACGACCTGCGTAACGACAAGTCCCTGTTCCGTCCGGGGCTGCGGGTCGCGTTCGACGTCGAGGACGGTCAGCGGGGCCTCAAGGCCTCGGACGTGCGGCTGATCGAGCGCTCCGCGCCGGCCGCACCGGTGACCGCCGACATCGCGCGCCCGCGGGTGCGCACCGAGGCGGAGGACGGCACGTGTGACGTTCTGACCTCGTCGGAGTTCCAACTGGAGCTGACTGAGGCGCTGTTGCACGCGGTGCCGTCGCTGACGGGCACCCAGCTCATGCTGGCCCGCAGCCGCATCATCGAGCTGGCCCAGGAGCACAACTGGGTGGAGTACTAAACGATCCCCGGCTGCCCCGGCCCGCACCGGACCGGGGCCCGGACGGTCGGTGTGGCGGGCACACCCCAGGGTTGGCCCGCCGTTGACACACCCTCGGTGAACTGACACAGCCGTGTCGAAGCAGCCCCGGCCCCGCCCGCATGGACGGGGGCGGCGGGTGCTTCGACACGGCTGTGGCGTGTGGGGCCGCGGGCGGCCGGTGCGTCGACGCGCTCGGCCACCGCACGAAGGCGAACACGGGCACCGCCGCTGGGGGCGGCGGCCCGGATACTGGGGCGGGAACACGGCGAAGGGTGCTCGGGCATGAGTTTTCGGCTGGCGGCGTACGCGGTGTGCATCGAGGACGGGCGGGTGCTGCTCGCCCGGCACGTGTCACGGCGGGGTGAGAGCACCTGGACCCTGCCGGGTGGCGGGGTCGAGCACGCGGAGGACCCGTTCGACGCGGTGGTCCGCGAGGTCGCCGAGGAGACCGGCTGCGACGGGGTGGTCGAACGCCTGCTGGGCGTGGACTCCCGGGTGATCCCCGCGGCAGAGCGGGCCGTCCCCGGCGGGCCCGAGCACCAGAACGTCGGCGTCTTCTACCAGGTCCGCATCGTCGGCGGCGAGCTACGCCCGGAGCCGAACGGCGCCACCGCCGAGTCGGTCTGGACACCGTTCTCCGACGTCCTCCGTCTCCGCCGCTCCTCACTCGTCGATGTGGGC
Organism: Streptomyces sp. HSW2009; assembly: GCF_040240285.1. Classification (NCBI taxonomy): domain Bacteria; kingdom Bacillati; phylum Actinomycetota; class Actinomycetes; order Kitasatosporales; family Streptomycetaceae; genus Streptomyces; species Streptomyces sp. HSW2009. Next base: position 1,263 of record NZ_JBEHZD010000892.1, read on the forward strand.
CTCACCCTGGCGCGGACGCTCCCGCCGACCGGCCATGTCGCCGCCGTACAGGTCGGCGGCCTGATCCAGCACTGAGCAAACGGTCCGCGAAGGGGAGCGCCCGGGCTGCGGCACGGGCGAGCGGTGTGCCGGCCCGTGGTCCGGTGCGGCGGAGTGCCACGCCGTGCGTACGACGCGACGGACTTCGACGGTGCCCCCGGCGACGGCCCCGGCGCCGCGCCGACCGCTGCCCCTCCCCCAGTCGCACCACCTCACCACATCGGGTCACCCAGCCACCCCACAGGCCGGTCAGCCCCCACCATTGACGGCTCCGACGCGGTGCGCGAGGGTCGAACTCCGTTGCAGGCATTGCCACTTGGCGAGGGGGTGGCCGGGTGAACGCGGGGGCGCGGCGGGGTGGTGGGGGTGTCGCGCGCGCCACCGGCCTCGTCTGTCTGGTGCTCTTCCTGGTGGGCGCCGGCGCCGCACTGGCCACCGGTGCGGAACAGGTCGCGGCGCTGCTGCCCACCGCGCCGGGCCTTCTGCTGTCCTTGCTCGCCTACCGCAAGAGCCGCGCCGAGTCCGCGGTCCAGCAGCTCGACCATGCGCTGGGCGCATCGGCCGCCGACCGGCTGGCCCGGGAGGTGCGTACGGAGTGGGAGGAAGAGGCCGCCGCCCGCGGTCTTGACGAGCAGGCGCTCACGCTGCGGTGGACGTGGTCGCCGCGCGAGGTCGGCGCGCCGCGTGAGCTCGTACTGCGGCGTCGCCTGGTCGCG
>NZ_JBEHZD010000893.1:0-2006 GCF_040240285.1 Streptomyces sp. HSW2009
AACGGAGCCAACGGAGCCAACGGAGCCAACGGAGCCAACGGAGCCAACGGAGCCAACGGAGCCAACGGAGCCAACGGTACGGTGGCGGGGCGGTGTGTAGAGCGGCCTCGTCGTGGTGCGTCACCGCACCCTCTAGAAGGCTCCGCACGGAGCTCCGTTCCGTACGGCGCCGTCCGCTCCACCCCGTACGGCTTCGTGGCGTCGGACACAGTCTTCTGGTGATGCGGACCTGGACAGAGCCTGGGTGCGTGGGCGCGGAGGGAGCCGCTACCGCCCCGTGGCCCCGGGCCCGTACCCGAATCAAGCAGCACGACTGGTGCCCGAGCCCCGCCCACCGGGCGACCCTCTCGTCGGAGCACGGAGCACGGAGCACGGAGCACGGAGCACGGAGCACGGAGCACGGAGCACGGAGCACGGAGCACGGAGCACGGAGCCTCGCGCGCGTGCGCGAGGCAGCACGGAGCGAGAGGCGGACGGGGCACGCAGTGCGAAGCACGGAGCGGTGCGTAGCACCTATCGTGGCAGCGCTACTCGCGCACCGTGCGTCGGCAGGAACACAGGGTCACCATCGCGTGGTCGATGGGATCTGCGGAGCAGGATGACAAGCGACCGTTCGATCGTTGCCCTAAACGGGTGGGGTCGGCGCGGGGAGGTAGACTAAAACAGTGTCTGGCCGGACGCGCGTCAGCGCATGCCCTGAGCGAACCTGTGTGGGATGCCGGGAGCGCGCGACCAAGGACGAACTACTGCGCATCGTGGTGGCTGGGAACGACTGCGTTCCCGACCAGCGCGGTACGCTGCCCGGCCGGGGTGCGCACATGCACCCGACACAGGTCTGTTACGACCTGGCGGTTCGCCGCCGGGCGTTTCCCAGGGCCTTCCGGGTCCAGGGCCCGCTCGACACGACGGCCTTGAGTCGGTACGTCGAACGGGTAACACCGTAAGAGTTGGAAGTACGGCACGGGACACCGTGCGATCAGGTACCTCGCGAGTTGGAAGTAGGTCGAGATTGCGATGAGCACTCGATGAGTACGCGATGAGTACGCCCATGAAGTAGCGACGGTCCGGCGGTCAACCCCGGACCTAAAAGGAGCGATGTGGCTAAGGTCCGGGTATACGAACTCGCCAAGGAGTTCGGCGTTGAGAGCAAGGTCGTCATGGCCAAGCTCACTGAACTCGGTGAATTCGTACGTTCGGCGTCCTCGACGATCGAGGCGCCGGTTGTACGCAAGTTGACTGACGCTTTCCAGCAGGGCAACGGTTCCGGCCGTTCCGCTGGCAAGCCCGCGGCGCCGCGCAAGGCGTCGCCCGCCAAGCCGTCTGCGCCGTCTCCGCAGGCGGCCCGTCCCGCTGCCCCGAAGCCCCCAGCGCCCGGCCCCAAGCCGGCGCCGAGCGGCCCCGTGGGCAGCACGGGTGCGGCCCCCACGCCGGGTCCGCGCCCCACTCCGGGCCCGAAGGCCCCGACACCGGGCCCGCGCCCGACGCCGGCCCCCGCGGCACCGGCCGCGCCCGCGCAGCCGGAGTTCACCGCGCCGCCGGCGGCCACCCCCGTGCCCGCCAAGCCCAGTGGTGCCAAGCCCGGCGCGACGCCGGGCCCGCGCCCCGGTGGTCGGCCCTCCGCGCCCGGTCAGGGCGGTCAGGGGCAGGGCGGCGGTCGCTCCGGTGCCCCGCGCCCCGGCGGCCAGGGCGGCGCGCCCCGTCCGGGCGGGCGCCCCTCGGGCCCGCGTCCGGGTAACAACCCCTTCACCTCCGGTGGCAGCACCGGCATGTCCCGCCCGCAGGCCCCGCGCCCGGGTGGTCCGCGCCCCGGCCCCGGCGGTCAGAGCCAGGGCGGTCCGCGTCCGCAGGGCGGCGGCGGCCAGGGTGGCCACGCCGGCCCGCGTCCCGGCCCGGGCGGCGCCCGGCCGGTGGGGGGGGGCGGGGGGGGCGCCGGGGTGCTGGCGGTGGTCTTCGCCTTCGGCGGCCTTGAGGTGGTCACCATCGCGGCGGCCGAGTCGGAGGACCCG
>NZ_JBEHZD010000894.1:0-1996 GCF_040240285.1 Streptomyces sp. HSW2009
CCCGGCCGCCGCGGCGTCCCGACAGCACCGAACGTAGGAGTTGAACCAATCTTCAAGTCAAGGACGGCCCGGGCGCCTAGCGGCTGGCCCCCGGGCCCGTACGCGAAAGGCCCCGTACGCGAAAGGCCCGTACGCAAAAAACGCAGCCCTATGCGAACGGCCGCGCCACCCCCGGAAGGTCGGGGGCGGCGCGGCCGTGCGTCAGGCGCGGGTGGGGTGGACCCGTGGGGTCACTCCCACTCGATGGTGCCCGGGGGCTTGCTCGTGATGTCCAGGACGACGCGGTTGACGTCGTCGACCTCGTTGGTGATGCGGGTGGAGATGCGCGCCAGCACGTCGTACGGCAGGCGCGACCAGTCCGCCGTCATGGCGTCCTCGGAGGAGACCGGGCGCAGCACGATCGGGTGGCCGTAGGTGCGGCCGTCGCCCTGGACGCCCACCGAGCGGACGTCGGCCAACAGCACCACCGGGCACTGCCAGATGTCCCGGTCGAGCCCGGCCGCGGTCAGCTCCTCGCGCGCGATGGCGTCGGCGTCGCGCAGCAGGTCGAGGCGGTCCTTGGTGACCTCGCCGACGATCCGGATGCCGAGGCCGGGGCCGGGGAACGGCTGCCGCTGGACGATCTCCTCGGGCAGGCCGAGTTCCTGGCCGACCATCCGGACCTCGTCCTTGAACAGCCGGCGCAGCGGCTCGACGAGCTCGAACTCCAGGTCGTCGGGGAGGCCGCCGACGTTGTGGTGGGACTTGATGTTGGCGGTGCCGGTGCCGCCGCCGGACTCGACCACGTCCGGGTAGAGCGTGCCCTGCACCAGGAAGGCGACGTCCTCGCCGGCCTCGCCCGCCTCGGCGACCAGTTCGGCCTGCGCCTGCTCGAAGACCCGGATGAACTCCCGGCCGATGATCTTGCGCTTCTGCTCCGGGTCGGACACGCCGGCCAGCGCGGTCAGGAACCGCTCCTCGGCGTCGACCACCTTGAGCTGCACGCCGGTGGCGGCCACGAAGTCCTTCTCGACCTGCTCGGACTCGCCCTTGCGCATCAGGCCGTGGTCCACGTACACGCAGGTGAGCTGGGCGCCGATGGCCCGCTGGACGAGCGCTGCGGCGACCGCGGAGTCCACACCGCCGGAGAGCCCGCAGATGGCACGCTTGGTGCCGACCTGCTCCCGGATGGCGGCCACCGACTCCTCGACCACGTTGCTGGTGGTCCAGGTCGGCTCGATGCCCGCGCCGCGGTACAGGAAGTGTTCGAGCACCTGCTGGCCGTGCGTGGAGTGCATCACCTCGGGGTGGTACTGCACGCCGTACAGCTTCTGCTCGTCGTTCTCGAAGGCGGCGACCGGTACGACGTCGGTGGAGGCCGTCACCGTGAAGCCGGCGGGCGCGGCCGAGCAGGCGTCGCCGTGCGACATCCACACCGACTGCTGCTCCGGGGTGCCCTCGAAGAGCGTGGAGCCGGCCTTGCTGACCGACAGCGCGGTGCGCCCGTACTCCCTGGCCCCGTTGTCGTCGACGGTGCCGCCGAGGAGCTGCGCCATGAGCTGGAAGCCGTAGCACATGCCGAAGACCGGCACGCCGGCCTCGAACAGCGCCCGGTCCACCCGCGGCGCCCCCTCCTCGTACACCGACGAGGGGCCGCCGGAGAGGATGATGGCCCGCGGGTTCTTGGCGAGCATCTCGGCCACCGGCATGGTGGACGGGACGATCTCGCTGTACACCCGGGCCTCGCGCACGCGACGGGCGATGAGCTGTGCGTACTGCGCGCCGAAGTCCACGACGAGGACGGGGTCAGGCGCGTGGGCCTCGGTGGCAGATGGGGTCGCTGATGGCACTGGGGCGGCCTTCCGGCGGTGGTACGGGGGGTTGGACTTTCCATCCTAACGGGCCCATACTCTGACCCATGTCCACGCACATGACCTTTGTCTTTACCTATGGCACCGGCTCGTCCGGCTGCCATGGTCGTGTTGCTTGAACCACTGAGCGACTTCCCAGGCGCCCC
>NZ_JBEHZD010000895.1:0-1979 GCF_040240285.1 Streptomyces sp. HSW2009
CCCCCCCCCCCCCCCCCCCCCCCCGCCCGCGGCGGGGGGGGGGGCGCCCGGGGGCCGGGGGGGGGGGGCCGCGGCGCGGGGGGGGGGCGCGGGGGCGGCGGCCGGTCCGCCGCTGGAGGCCGTCGGCCCGTCGGACGGTGCGGGCTTCGCCGGGCGCAGGGCCAGGGCGATGTCGCCGCGGCGGGGCTGGCCGGCCGCGACGGTGAGGCCGAGTTCGTCGGCGAGCCGGCGCGCCTCGTCGCCGAGGGGTCCCCGCGGGTCGGCCACCACGCGGGAGTCCGGGCCGGGGCGCCAGCCGGGGCCGCCTTCCGGTTCGTACGCGCGGACGGCCGGGATCACCCGCGGCGCGGACGGTGGCGCGGCCGAGCCGAGTGGGCGGGGCGAGCGGTCGTCCAGGGGGGTCGGCCCGGCGGACGCGGAGCTCGGGCCCGTCCGACGGGCGGGAGTGGAGTCGTCGCCGTCCGGCCATCCCACGATGAGCAGGGTGATGGCCATGGCCGCCACGACGACCACGGCGGCTGCGGCGATGACCGTGGTCTTGGACACGGAGCGAGGCATCCTCATGTGGGCAAACTTCCCATTGAGGGACGAAATACCAGACGAAGCGGAGGTAATGCGTCCATCACTCGCAGAAAAACTCTCTCCTTCGGGTGAAATTGATGTCGCATGGGGTTCATTTCAGGGAGGTGTCGCTACCGTGACCTCCGCCTCCCCCCTTGAGCCTTCGTCACGCGTCTCGTTCCGACTCCGTCCGACTCCGTTCGCTCGCGCCGGCCACCGTCCGCCTCCGTCCGCCTCCGCCCGTCTCCGCGCTTCCGCGTTCGACCCGGCCCCGCCCGCACCCGCCCCTCCCGCCGCAACCCGATCAACCGCTCCTCGCCCGCCCCTCCTGACCTCGTCCCGCGCGCGGCGCCCCGCCCGTCGCGCGATTCCGCATCTCTCCTTCCGCATCAATTTCCCTCACCGTTCCCTACACGTAGCCGGCCCGTCACACAGCGCAGGCAGCACGCCGTGCGGTGTGGCCCGGCGCCCGATCCGCCGCTCCGAAACTCCGATTGCCGCCTTCTTCTCCGGGCTCGCTCATCCCGAGGAGGCCACCGTGCCTAACCCGACTCCGCACGTGCTGCCCGACGCGTCCACCGCGCCCGCGCCCACGCGTACCGCCACGCCCGACGCACCGGCCACGGCCCTCACGCCACCGGCCATCTGCGCCTTCGACCGCCTGAACATCGCCAGCGACGGGGCCGCCGAGGCCGCCCTGCTCGCCTGTTGCGGCAGCCGCCGCTGGGCCCGCCGGATCGTCACCCACCGGCCCTATCCGACCCTGGAAGCGCTGCTCGCCGAGGCCGACGAGGCCAGTCACGACCTGACGCCCCGCGATCTCACCGAAGCGCTCGCCGACGAGTCCGCCCTGCAACACGCCCTGTGCGGCGCCCGCAGCCCGGGCCCGCCCGTCGCCCACACCGCGCTGCGCGCCGCGCACGCCGCGTACGAGAGCAAGTTCGGCCACGTTTTCGTGTACTGCCTACAGAACGTCCCGGAGGAAGAGGTGGTCGGCCACGTACTGGCCGCGATCCGTGCCCGGCTCGGCCATGCGGAGGAGGCCGAACGGGAGGTCGCGGCCGAGGAACTGCGCCGCATCGCCCGCGGGCGCCTGGCCCACCTCGCCTCCACCACTCCCCACAGCCCCTGACCCGGCACCCGTCACCCGCGCACCGCACGTACCCCGCGCCCGCCGCCAGGACCCGGACCTGCCGCGTACCACCCCCGCCGCGCCAGGTCCGCCACCGGGTCGCCCGCGCCGGCCCCGCACCCACGAGGGCACCGGCCCGTACGAACGGAGCGCCCGCCGCGAGAAGAGCGGCGCGGCCCCCCCGGGGGGGGGGCGGGGGGGCCCCCCCGGGCGGCGGGCGACGTACCGGGGCCCGGTGGGGAACGTATTCGGTGGCGGGGGTCGACGGCTCTACCTGTCCAACAGC
>NZ_JBEHZD010000896.1:0-1972 GCF_040240285.1 Streptomyces sp. HSW2009
CGGGTCCACCGCCCCGCCGACCGCGGCCGGCCCGGGTCCTGACGGGCCGCTGACCGGCGCGCACGCCACCCCGCCCGCCGCCGCGCCGGCCGGGAGCGCCCACACCGAGCCGGCGCCGGCCACGTCGGACGATCTGCCGCTGGTGGTGCACGGGGCGTACGACCGGGCCTCCGGGTACGACGCGACCTGCGAACTCCTGCGGCGCGAGCCGGGCATCACGGCGCTGGTCGCCGCGAACGACACGGTGGCGCTCGGCGCCTGTGCGGCCCTGCGCGACATGGGTCTGAGCATTCCGCGGGACGTGTCGGTCGCCGGCTTCGACGACCTGCCGTTCAGCGTGGACGCGGCCCCGGCACTCAGCACCGTACGGCTGCCGTTGTACGAGGCGGGCGCGCGGGCGGGCCGGCTCGCGCTGGGCCGGGAGGCCGCGCCCCCCGGCGGCGTGGCCATGATCCGCGCCGAGTTGATGATCCGTAACTCCACGGCGCCGCCTCCCACCGAGACGCCGTGAGACCTCGGCGGCGCCGAGCCGACGGGGGCCCGGGTCGCTGGGGCGCCCCCGGGACGGTGGGCAGTCGCGGACCGGCCACCGGCTGACTCAGGAGCCGGGGGCAACCACCGGGAGCGGCACACCCACAGGTGTAACAGTGACCTCTGGGGGCACGCGGAGGTAACGACAGCCCTGGGGGAACGGGGCGGGGCCCGTGGCGGCGCTGCTCCGGCCGGGCCGACCGCCCGGCGTCCGCCGTACCCCCTTCGGCCGTGTGCGCCCGCGCGTGCACCTGTGTCCTGCCGTCTGCGCCCGTGCGCACCTGTGTCCTGGAGCCCCGCATGAAGCTCGCCTTCTCCACCCTCGGCCTGCCCGGCCTGCCCGTACGCGACGTCGTCCGGCTGGCGGCCGAACACGGCTACCAGGGCGTCGAACTGCGCGCCCACCCCGAAGAGCCGGTGCACCTCGGACTCGGCGCGGCCGAACGAACGGCGGTGGCCGCGGAGTTCCGCGCGGCGGGCGTGGCGGTGCTCACCGTCGCCGGTTACGTGCAGGTCGCCGCCGCGGGCCCCGACGCCCCCGTCCTCGCCGAGCTGCGTGAACTCCTCACGCTCGCCCACGACCTGGGCGCGGAGTACGTCCGGGTCTTCCCCGGCGGCGGCGACCAGGACCCGGACGAGGCGGACGCGACGGCCGCCCGCCGACTGGCCGCCGCCGCACCGTACGCCCACGACGTGGGGGTGCGGGTGCTCCTGGAGACTCATGACTCGCACCGCACCGGGGCCGCCGTCTGCCGCGCGCTCGGTCCGGTTGGCCACCTCGACGTCGGCGCTGTCTGGGACGTGCTGCACACCTGGCTGGGCGGCGAGGACCCGGCCACCACGTACGCGGCGCTCGCCCCGCACCTGGGCTACGTGCAGGTCAAGGACGTCGCGTCGGCCGAGGACACGACCCCGCTGCCGCTCGGCGCCGGGGTGCTCCCGCTGCGCGCGTGCCTGGCCGAGTGGCTGCGCGAGGACGCGACGGGCACCGCGCTGCCCGGCCCCGGCCGTGCGGGCTGGGTGTGCTGGGAGTACGAGAAGCGCTGGTACCCGCAGGCGGCCGACCTGGCGCCGTTGCTCGCAGCCGGCCGCGACCGGCTGGACGCGCTCCTGGCCGAGGCGTCGCAGGACGCACGGCCCGATCCCGCTGGCCGGGGGGCCGGGGCCCGGCCGTAGCGGCGGGGCCCGGACGGCCCCCTCAGGCCCCGGCGGTGGGCCGGGTCCCGCGCGCGGGTTGGGACTCAGGCTCAGGTTGGGACTCAGGCCCCGGCCCGGGTTCGCGGTGGTTCGGCTCCCGGCCCTGGGCTTCGGGCCCGCTCCCGGGGCCGGGAGCTGGCTCTTATAAACATCTCCGAGCCCACGAGACGGCCTCCGATCGGGGGTTGCGGGGTGTGGGTGTAAAAAAAAAAGGGGGGGGGGGGGGGGGGGGGGGGGGGGGGGG
>NZ_JBEHZD010000897.1:0-1971 GCF_040240285.1 Streptomyces sp. HSW2009
GCAGCCAGGCCCTGGCCGGCCCGCGGGGCGCCGGGGTGGGTTGGGGCCCCGCGGGCGCCCGGCACCCGGGGGCGGGCGGCCGGGGGGGCGCCGCGGGGGGGGGCCGGGGGGGGGCCCCGGGGGGGGGGGCCCCCCCGGCGCGGGGGGCCGGGGGGGGGGGGGGGGGCGGCCGGGGGCCCGGCGGGGGGGGGGGCGGGGGCCCCCCCCCCTCCGCGTGTGGCGTGTGGGGCGTGCGGTGTGGAGTGCGCGGCGTGGGGTGAAGTGCGGCCGGGCGCGGGCCCTCGCGCGTCGGCGGCGGCGCTGCCGGGGGAGGGCGGGCTGGCCGGGGCCGATTCGGGGACGCGACATCGCGTCGAGCACCGCCGGTGATGGCCGTTTCGGGCGCGACCGATGCAGCAGCCATGGAATGCTCGCGTTCCGCGCGGCCCGCCAACAACGGGCCCGTCGCTCACCGTCCTGCCCACTAGGAGGCTCCACGCATGTTCGCATCGCTTTTCGTTCTGTTGTATGTCGCCCATTTATTAGCCGATTACCCTCTCCAGACAGACCACCAGGCAGCACATAAAGGAGAGCGAACCGCGGTCGGGTGGCGCGCCAACGCCACGCACACCCTGACGCACGTGGGGACGTCAGCCGCCCTGCTCGCCACGGGCGCAGTCGTGCTCGACCTCCGCTACGGCGTTTCCGTTTCCGTGGTCGCCCTGGTCTGGATCGGTGCCAGCCACTCCTTCGTCGACCGCGGGTGGCCAGTGGAGCGGTGGATGAAGAACAGCCTCCAGGAAAAGTCCTTCGAGGAAGGAGGAGCCGCCCCCATCGACCAGGTCGCGCACGTTTTCGCGCTTATGGTCGCCGCACTGGCCATTGCTGGCATGTCTTAATCGACGTACATCACATGATGTCGAAACACCTTGTTTGAGGGCCGCTCCACCTCCCGGGAGCCTTGCGCCCGTCGGCCCCTCCGCATCTGCGGCGGACGGGCCCGGCTCCCGGGAGGCGTCCCCGCGCGGGGGCGGGAATACTCTGCCGCGTCGTCCGGTTCTCCACGGGAGCGCTTGACCATTCAAAAGAATGTCCATGCGGCGACGAACCATGCAGCAACGAGGAGTGGACCGGTGAAGGTCGAGATCTACAGCGACATCGCATGCCCGTGGTGTTACGTCGGCAAGGCGCGCTTCGAGCAGGCGCTGGCCGCGTACCCGCAGGCGGACCAGGTCGAGGTGGTCTACCGGCCGTTCCAGCTCGACCCGAGCGCGCCGGATGAGCCGCTGCCGCACCGTGAGGTGCTGGCGGCCAAGTACGGGCCGCAGTCCGTGCAGATGGACGCGCGGATCACGGAGCTGGGCGCGGCCGAGGACCTCGTCTTCGACTTCGACACGGTCGTCGAGAACAACTCGCTGCTGGCCCACCGGCTGCTGCGGTACGTGCTCGACACGTACGGGCCCGATGCGCAGGCCCGGCTCAAGGGGCGGCTGCTCGCGGCCCACTTCGGCGAGGCCATGGACATCGGCGACCGCGCGCAGCTCGCCGACGCGGCCGTCGAGGTCGGGCTCGACCGGGACCCGATCACCGAGTTCCTGAACGGCGACGACCTCCATGACGAGGTCCTGGACGAGATCGAGGTGGCCCGGTCGCGCGGCGTCACGGCCGTGCCCACCTTCGTCTTCGAGGGCCAGTGGGCCGTCCAGGGCGGCCAGGAGGCGGACACCTTCCTGCGCGTCTTCGAGCAGGTGGCCCAGGAGACCGCGACCGCCACGGCACCCACGACGGGCCCGGGCGCGGCGTGCGAGGGCGACGCGTGCGAGGTACCGCGCGACTGAGCCGGGGCCTGGGCGGCTCGCCTGAGTGCTGGGGCCCGGGCCGGCCGGGCCCGGGTGGCTGGGCCTTGATCGTGGGGTCCGGGCCGGGGGGGTATACACAACTCCGCGCCCCCCCGACCGCCGCCGAGGGGGGGGGGCGGGGGGGGGGGGGAAA
>NZ_JBEHZD010000898.1:0-1957 GCF_040240285.1 Streptomyces sp. HSW2009
CCCCCCCCCCGAGTTTATCCACCCCCTACCGGCCCACCCCAGAGAGGAGGCCGTCTGGGGGGCTCGGATATTTTTATAAGAGACAGGGCCCCCGTGCTCCGGTGGCGTCGCTCCCGGCCACGGCGGTACGTCGGCGAGCAGGTACGCCGCCGGCTCCAGCGCGCCGGGGTCGGGCGGCCCGTACCCGGTCGGCCGGTACGGCTCCCGCGGCGCGCCGAGCAGGTCGCAGCGGACCGCGAGCCGCGCCAGGTCGTCCGCGAGGGCCCGCGCGTCGAGGGCCGGTACGGCGTCCAGCGACGAGGCCGGCCACCACCGTGCGGCCCACTGCGCGTACGCCCAACTGCGGGCGTCGGCGGCCAGTTCGGGCAGACCGGGACTGACGGGCACCTCGACCGGCGGCCCGGGCACCGCCTTGGCCGCGACGGCCAGCGCCAGCGCCGCCGGCTCCCCGTACAGCGCCCACACCCAGCCCTGCGCCGCGGCGGGCTCGTCGAGCACCGCGACCGGCTCCCGGTGCGCGTCCAGCACGCTCCAGGTGAGGTGGCCGCCGGCGACCTCAAGGAGGGCGACGTCAACGCCGGGCTCGGGGTCGAGCACGCTGGGCGTACGGGCGGGGCGCCCGGGAAGCGGGGTCAGGACGCACAGGCCGTCGGCCGTCTGCTCGATCCGCAGGGTGCTGCTCACCGGCCGGCCCCCAGGTCGGCGAGGCCGGCGGCGGCTGGGCCTGGCGCGGTGGCGCAGCCCGCGGTGGCCGGCGCCAGCGCCTGACGGACCTGCGCCCGGTGGTCGAGCATGACGGAGCGGGCCACACCGTCCAGGACGTCCCACACCTCGTGCACGGTGAGCGGGGCCGTGCGGACGTCCCGCCCGTGCAGCCGCACCCACAGCCGCCGCACGTACGCCCGCCAGGGTGTGTGCAACTCGGCCGCGACCTTGGCCAGCGGGCCTGCCGGCGCGGCGGCGGCATCGGTGCGGGCGTGGGTGCGCGGGTCGGCGGAGGTGTCGGTGCCGACAGCGGTGTCGGTGTCGGCCGGTCGGGGGTGCCCGGGGGTGAGGGTCAGCCGGCGGGTGCGCAGGACGTACGCCTCGCGCTGCCAGCGGGCGTTGACCGCGCGGGGCGCGGCGGGCGGCGCGCCGACCGGGAACCGGCCGCTGCGGGCCGCACCGTACGCCACGCTGTCGGCTGCTGGGCCGTCGGCTACCGCCCCGCGGGCTGCCGCCGCGCCCGGGCCGCGCGCGTCACCCGTGTCACCGGCGTCACCCGTCTCGCCCACCCCACCGGCGTCACCCGTGTCGTCGTGGCCGTCGCGGCCGATGGGCCCGGGCGCCCATCCCGTACCCAGTGGGCGCAGGCCGAGGGCGAGTTCCACACCGACCGTCGCGGCCACCCGCAGCGACTCCTCGTGCAGCGCCCACGGCGCACAGCCGCGGGTGATCTCGTCGGCCACCAGCTCGGGCACCGGGGGCAGATCGGCGCGCTCGGGCGTGGTGCGCAGCGTGGTCGCCACCCGTTCGTACACGCTCCGGTCGAAGGGTGGCCGGGACCCTGCGGCGACCGGCCCGAGTTCGGGGCGGACCGGCAGCGGATGCGCGGTGAGCCCGAGCGGGCGGGCGGCGCCGTGCGCGTACGGCGGGAGCGGGGTGTGCTGGGTGTGCTGGGCGGCGGACGTGGCGGGCCCGGCCGGCGAGCGGTGCGGATCGGGCTTCTCTGACAGCCGATCGGGACCGGGCGTCGCCGGCAACCGACCGGGAACGGGCGTCGCCAGCAACCGATCAGGAGCGGGTGTCCCCGGTGGCCGGTCGGGAACGGGTGCCGTCGCCGACGGCCGGTCGGGATCGGACGCGGCGGTCCACAGCCATTGGCCGGCTGCCGTGCCCGCGCGCCCGGCCAGCAGCCGCTGCCAGGCTTCGGCCGCGGCCCGGGCGTGCGGCGTCGGATGCGGGCGCCTGCCGGGGG
>NZ_JBEHZD010000899.1:0-1947 GCF_040240285.1 Streptomyces sp. HSW2009
CCGCCACCGGCCCCGTCAGGTCGCCGGGTCGCCCGCTCGGTCGGCCGGCCGCTGCTCGGCCGCCGGCTCGGGGTCCGCCGGCCGCTCGCCCGCCGGCCGGGAATCCGCCGGCTGCGCACCGTCCTGCCGGCCGCTCGTCGCCGGCTGCTTCGCCGCGCGGCGGGGCAGCTTGCCCTGGGTCACGGCGAGCGCCGCGCCGGCCAGCAGCACCACGGCGCCCACCCCCTGGAGCCAGCCGAAGGACTCGTTGAGGATCAGGGTGGCGCACAGGGTGTTGATCACCGGCACGTTGAACATCATCAGCGACGCCTTGCCCGGGCCGACCTCGCCCACGCCGCGGTAGTAGAGCAGGTTGGCGACCGCGGCGGCGCCCACCGCCAGGTAGACCGCGTTCAGCCAGAGGCTGGTGGGCAGCGCCGACCAGTCGGTGTCGGCCATGTCGGGTGCGGCCAGCGCGGCGAGCAGTACGGCGCCCGCGCAGGTCGCGTACGTGGTGGCGCGCAGCGGCGCGATGCCGGCCATCACCCGCGGCCCGACCAGCGTGTACGACGCCCAGCACACCGCGCTCAGCAGGAACAGGAAGTCGCCCCACAGGCGGTCGGAGCCGCCGCCCCCGCTGCCGCCGGCACCCAGGAAGAAGATCACCGCGCCGGTCAGTCCCAGGCTGAGGCCCACCACGCGCGGCCAGTTCGCCTTTTCCTTCCCGGACAGCAGCAGGAACGAGCTGGTCAGCACCGGGCTCATGACGGGCACCAGAATGCCCGCGTCCAGGGACGGCGCGAGCGAAAGGCCCCAGAAGAAGAACCCGTTGTACGCGAAGACGCCGAGCACCCCGGCGGCCCCGGCCAACCAGGCGTTGCGCGCCGGTACCGGGGTCTCCCGCCGGTCGAACAGCCAGACCGCCAACAGCAAGGCGATGGCCCCGCCACCGAACCGCAGGAAGGCCCCCACGGTGTGCGGCACCTCGTCCACGACGGCCTTGGAGCTGGAGAACGAGCCTCCCCACAGCACCATGGTGGTCAGCAGCAGCACGTAAGGGTTGCTAGCCCATCTCCGCATTCCCATGGGCGCACACTGTGCCCGGCGCCGTGCCCCATGCCTTGAACGCTGGTGCGGGGGTCACAATGGGCCCATGTCAGTGGGGAAGAACAGGGTCCGGTACTGGCGGGACGCCACCCGCCCGCTGGAGGCCATGCACGCCAAGTTCCACGATCACGTGTACTCCCGGCACAGCCACGACACCTACTCCTTCGGCATCACCGACGAGGGTGCGCAGAGCTTCCGCTGCCGGGGCGCCGACCACACCAGTGCCGCCGGCATGGTGATGGCCTTCAACCCCGACGAGGTGCACGACGGCCGGGCCGCGGTCGAGTTGGGTTACCACTACCGCATCGTGCACATCGGCCCGTCGGTGGTGAGCGACATCCTCGCGGACGCCTCTGACGGGCGGTCAGAGGCGATGCCGCTGTTCCTGCGCCCGGTGCTGACCGATCCGTTGCTCACCGGCGTGCTCGCCCGGCTGCACGCCACCTTGCTCGGCCCCTCCAGCGCGCTGGACCGCGAGGAGTTGCTCACCGCGGCCGTGCTGGCGATGGCCGAGCGCGGCGCGACCCGCACCCCGCTGCTGCGCTCGCTCGCCGGGGCCGAGCAGCGGCGGGCGGCCCGGCGGGCCCGCGCCGTGCTGGACAAGTCGCTGCTCGGCCCGGTCTCCGCCCAGCAGTTGGCGACGGCGGCCGGGTGCAGCAGGTTCGCGCTCTACCGCGCGTTCCGGGCCGAGTACGGCATGGCGCCCAGCGACTACCAGCGGCTGTTGCGGCTGCGCCGCGCGCGGACCCTGCTGACCAGCGGCATGGCCCCGGGGGGGGGGGGGGGGGGGGGCGCCCGGCGCGCCGCCCGCCCCCCCCCCCCCCCCCCCCCCCCCCCCCCCCCCCCCCCCCCCCCCCCCCC
>NZ_JBEHZD010000009.1:0-42948 GCF_040240285.1 Streptomyces sp. HSW2009
ACCACGCCACGATCGACGCGCGCACCGTCCACCTGCCGGCCGGAGCCGCACGGCAGCCCGCCGATGTGCCGGCCCCCCGCGGGACCACCAACCTGCCCGCGCCGGCCAACCCGGACTTCGTCGACCGGGTCGGTCCGCAGGCTTCCCTGGTCGCCGCACTGGGCGGGACCGGTCCTGTGGCGCCGCTGGTCGTGCAGGGCCTGGGTGGGACGGGCAAGAGCGCGTTGGCCCTGGAGGTCGCCCACCGGCTTCGGGACCGGTTCGACCTGGTGTGGTGGCTCCGCGCGGATTCCGCCTCCAGCCTCACGCACGGGCTCGCGGACCTCGCCGCCAGGCTTGCTCCCCACCCCGTGCTGGCCGCGGCGACCAGTGCCGAGCGGGCCGGGTGGGCCCTGGGTTGGTTGCAGGCGCATCAGGGTTGGCTCCTGGTGTTGGACGACGCGGCCTCCCCGCGTGACCTGGCTCCCGTGCTGGGGGTGGCCACGGGGCGGTACCTCATCACCAGCCGGCACGCCACCGGCTGGCGCCGGCTGGCCCGGCCCCTCCCGCTGGACCCCCTGCCCCCAGACGCCGCGGTGGAACTGCTGATGCGCATCACCGACCCCGAAGGACCCGACGAAGAACACGTACTGACCTGCCTGGCAGACGAGTTGGGACAGCTACCGCTGGCCCTGGAACAGGCCGCCGCCTACATCGAGTCCACGGCGATCAGCCCGGCCACGTACCTGGAGCGTCTCCGCAGCCACCCGGGCCGGATGTACGCCGCCACGGCGACCGGTCGGGAAGCCGACGACCAGCGCACCGTCGCCAGGATCTGGCAACTGTCCCTCCGGGCGATCACCGCCCAGCAGCCCGTGGCCGGAGATCTCCTACGGCTCCTCGCCTGGTACGCGCCCGATCCGCTGCCGCGCGACGTCCTGGGCGGGCTGGCCGAGGCCCTGGGCGAGGACCCGTTCGCCGTCGACGAGGCCCTGGCCCTGCTGCACGGCTACAGCATGATCACCCTGACCCGGCAGACTGTGACCGTCCACCGCCTGGTCCAGGCCGTGGCACGCACCCCCGACCAGGCCGACTCCCAGCGCACCACCCAAGCCATCACCACCGCCCGCGAGCGAGCCACTGCGCTGCTGGAACGGGCACTGCCGGAAAACCCGCTCTTCAACGTTCCCGGCTGGCCCCGGTGGCGTGAACTCCTGCCCCACCTCAGGGCGTTGACTGATCAGACCCCGCAGGACGAGAGAGATCCGCACACGGCCGGGCTGCTGGTCGCAGCCTCCGCGTACCTCCAAGGTGATGGCCACACCGGCACGGCCATCACCTGCGCCCAGCAGGCCGTGGACCTGCACACCCGACTCCACGGCCCGGACGATCCGGCCACGCTCACCGCCCGCAGCTTCCTCGCCAGTGCCCACCGGGCCGCCGGCGACCTGGAAGCAGCCATGCCCGTGCACCGGCAGAACCTGGCCGACCACGAACGTGTCCACGGCCCCGACCACCCGGACACCCTCGTCGCCCGCGCCAATCTGGCCTACCTCCACGCCCTACGAGGCGACCTGGCACAAGCACGGGACCTCCACCAGCAGAACCTGACGGACATGCTGCGCCTCCACGGCCCCGACCACCCCCACACCATCAACGCCCGCGCCAACCTCGCCAGCGCCCATCGTGACCTCGGCGACCTGGAGGTGGCCGTCGCCCTCCACCGCGAGGCTGTCGCCGCCTACGAGCGTGTCTACGGGCCGGACCACTCGGAGACCGTCACCGCCCGCTGCAACCTCGCCTATGCCCATCGACTGGCCGGCGACACCGAAACAGCCACGGCCCTCTTCACTCGCGTACTGACCGACCGGGAACGCCTCTACGGCGTCGACCACCCCCTGACGGAAGTGGCGCGACAGTACCTGGCAGACACCGGCAGCGCCGGCCGCGGCCACGAGCCCCGCTGAAGTGGTGACGTGGCCTGCGGTGCTTTAGTGACGTGGCCTGTGGTGCTTTCGTGAGGTGGCCTGCGGTGCTCGGCGAACGGCCCGAGCCGGCTCGGAGACATTCCAGTCGATGAATTCCGACCGCGTTTCGATGATTTCACCCAGGGGTTTACCCGGAGATTCGCCCAGGGATTCGCTCGGAGGTTCAGTCGGGCGTTTTGGTGAACCCTTGATGAGGTGCGCTTCCTGCGGACCGGATTCCCCAGACGGTGCCGAGTGCACGATTCCATAAGTCGTCTGCCGCCGAATGATCTGGCAGTGTGAAACCCCTGTGTCAACCTTGTTAAATCCCCAGCCAGCCCTACGGGCGACGGCCCCGGCCGACTCCGCGCCGTGCGGCATCCTTGCAGCTCCATGCCGTGATCAAGGCGCTGGCGTGAAGAACGAGATGATGGTCGAATCTGGTGCCGTCCCGCCGATCTAGGGGAGTCTCGGAGTGGCATGGTGGAGAATGGGCCGCCGTTCGGAAAGAGCGGACGGGCCGCCACGGATAGGCACGCATGACTATGGGCGACTATTTGAGGTGTCCTGGCGGGCGGGCCACGGTCTCAGCGCTGTTGTGCTGGGTGCGGTCTTACTCGCTGCGGTCGTTCCGCTCGCCCTGATATGGGTGATCGGGGCCTTGATCGAGACGGTTCCCGAAACGACCTCCCAGGGAATCACTTCCTCTCCGGGGCGCCAGATGGTCGGCTGGGCGGTTCTGGCGGGACTGGTGCTCCTGCTGTTGTGGGTGACGGCCGCCTTGCGCACGGCCGCGGCCACAGCTCTGGGCGACCGCATCGACACCTTGTTGCAGCGGGAGTTGATGCGGGCGGTCATGTCTCCGACGGGGACTGCTCATTTGGAGGAGCCGGCGACGGTCGACCTGATCAGCGTCGGTCGTGAGACGTTTCGTGGCGGGTGGGGCCGACCCGGCAAGCTCGTCTCCACGGTCGGTGGTCTGGTCGCGGGGCGAGTCACCCTGGTCGGTGTGTGCGTGTTCGTGGCCGGGTTCCACGTGCTCCTGGGGGTTGGCCTACTGCTCGCCGCGGTGTGGGCGGCGTACGAGGAGAAGGCGGCCTCGCGCGGAGAGGCAGCACACCATTACGGCGACAGCGAGGGTGCCCGACGGCTTGAGTACTTCTACGCACTGGGTGTTGAGGCCCCCGCGGCCAAGGAAGTACGAGTCTTCGGGCTCTCCGGGTTTCTGACTGATCGGTTCCTCCAGGCGTGGCGCCGCTCGATGACCGGGGTGATCGGTCCGCTGCCGCGGCGCCCCGTCGCCGCTGGTCTCACGTTGGCCGCGGTGGTGTTGGGCGGGCTGGTCTGGATCGTGGTCGAAGCGGCTCGGGGACGCGTCGCGCCGGGGGACGCCGCGGTGTGGGTGCAGGCCCTGATGGCGGCGATCGCCGCCCTGCAACAGTCGTCGTGGACGGGTTTGCAGACGGAGTTGGCGATGGCCACACTGCGTCGTTTTGACGCTGCGGTGACTGCTGTGGCCGCGGTGGCCGCTGCGGCTGAGCCCGTTCCCGAGCCAGGGCCCGAGGCCCGTCCCGAATCCGGGGCTTCTCCGTTGCGGGTGGGTGCCCCCAGCCAGGCCGGTGACGCGCTGGCCGGGCCGCCGACCACTCCGCCCGGCGACGTACCGCGTGGCGAAGTACCACGTGGCGACATCCGCTTCGAGAAGGTGTCCTTCGGCTACCCGGGCCGATTGCCCAAGATCCTTGACCAGTTGGAGCTTGAGATCCCGGCGGGTCGTTCCCTCGCGATCGTCGGTGCCAACGGCGTGGGAAAGACAACGCTGGTCAAACTGTTGTGCCGGCTGCGCGAACCGACAGCCGGACGCATCACTGTCGCCGGCACCGATCTGACCGACGTGGACGTCGCCACGTGGCGCCGGCGCATCGCGGTCACCTCCCAGAACTCGCTGCGCTTCGCCCTGTCGGCTCACGACAACATCGCCCTCGGCGGACTTGGCGAGTCCGGTGCGTTCGGTGGGTTGGACGACCGGGCGGTTGTGGCTGACGTCCGGGCTGCTGCCGAGCGGGCGGGCATCGCCGCGGAGATCGAAGCGTTGCCCCTTGGCTGGGCGACTCCGTTGTCCGCCTCGTACGCGGGTGGTGCGGATCTCTCTGGCGGCCAGTGGCAACGCCTGGCGTTGGCCCGGGCCTTGTTCGCGGTTGGGCAGGGCGCTGACCTGCTGATTCTGGACGAGCCCGCCGCGCATTTGGACGTACGGGCGGAAGCCAGGTTGTACGAGGAGTTCTGGGAGTTGACCCGGGGTGTGACGACTGTCGTGATCTCTCACCGGTTCTCCACGGTCCGTCAGGCCCATCGCATTGTGGTGATCGATGGGGGCCGTGTGGTGGAGGGGGGTACGCATGGGGAGCTGATGGCCGCCGAGGGGAAGTACGCGGCGATGTTCCGCCTCCAGGCGGCCCAGTTCGGTGCGGCTGTGCCGCTGGTTTCTGCTCGGCGTGCGGCGGATGGTCTTGGCGCCGGGGCTCGGAGCGGGGAGGTGGCGGGGTGAGGGGCGGGCTGGGTACGTGGCGGCTGTTGGCCGACATAGGCCGGGAGGTGGGTATCGGGCTGTGTGCGCTCTTCGTCGGTGTCAGCGCGATCTCTTTGGTGGGTCCGCTGTTACTGGCGCTCGGGTTGCGTCCGTTGGTCGATGGCGCGTCTGCGCATGACGCGGGTCGGGTGGTTGCGGGTGCTGTTCCGGTGGGTGTGGCGTTGTTGTTGATGTGTCTTGCGCCCTTGGGCTATCGGTGGGCCACGATCCGGATGCGGGAGCGTTCGCGGATGGTCGTCCAGCGACGGGTGTTGGTGTTGTCCGCCCAGGCGTCTGGTCTGGAGCACTTTGAGCTTCCCGAGTCGCAGGATCGACTCGAACTCCTCAAACGCAATGTCGAGGACTTGGCTGACGGCATGACGCTGGCTGCTATTGGTCCCCTGGTGATCGCTCAACTAGCCCTGGTGTCAGGGCTGTTGGCTGGGGTGCATCCAGCACTGCTGGTTCTCCCCTTCCTCGCTCTGCCCGCCACATGGCTGGCGCGGCGGGCTGAGGAGTCGTACGGCCGGGCTGAACTGCACACCGCGGCGGACTGGCGTACGGCCCAGCACGTTTTCGACCTCGCGGTGTCTCCCGAGTCCGGTGCTGAAGTGCGTGTGTACGGGCTGGAGAAGGAACTCGTACGCCGGCACCTGGCGGCCTCCGGCAGCCGGCAGCGTGCCACGGAGCTGGCACTGTTGCGTTCGGTGGCCCTGCGCATGGGGAGTTGGCTGCTGTTCGCTGTCGCCTATGCGGTGGCCGTCCTGTTGGTGTTGCGCCAGGCGGGCCGAGGGCAGGCCACCGCCGGTGATGTCGCGCTGACCCTGGGGCTGGCCGCGGCTGTGGTGGGTGCTGCGGTGACGCTCTCCGGGATGGCTGGGTCGGCGACCCGTACCCGTATCACTGCCGAGCACTACGCGTGGCTGCGTGCTCATGCAGCGGAGGGGACGGGCACGGCCCAGTCGCCGGCCAGGTTGGCCCAGGGCATTGTGGTGGAGGACCTGTCGTTCTCGTACCCGGGGACGGGACGGCAGGTGCTGTCCGACATCACTCTCCGGCTGCCGGCTGGGGCAGTCGTCGCCCTGGTGGGGGAGAACGGCGCGGGCAAGACGACGCTCGTCAAACTGTTGTGCGGCCTCTATCGGCCGTCCACCGGGCGAATCCTGCTCGACGACACCGACCTGGCGAACGTCGCATCGCACGCCTACCGTGAGCGCCTCACCGCGGTGTTCCAGGACTTCACGCGCTGGGAGCTGCCGGTACGTGAGAACGTCGGTGTGGGCGACCCGGAGCGGATGGCGGACACGGCGACCGTGCGGGCAGCCCTGACGGGCGCCGGGGCGGGTTTCGTGGCGGAGTTGCCGAAGGGGCTTGAGACGCCGCTCGGGGCGGGTTGGCGTGGCGGGGTCGAACTGTCCGGCGGACAGTGGCAGAAGCTCGCGCTGGCCCGGTCGATGATGCGTGACCACCCCTTGCTCGCGGTCTATGACGAGCCAACGGCCAGCCTGGACCCGAGCGCCGAACGCGTCCTGTTCGACAGGATCACCGCCGAGGCCCACCAGGGCGAGACCGACGGCCGAGTCACCCTACTGATCTCTCACCGTTTCTCGACCGTACGCATGGCTGACCTGATCGTGGTCCTGAAGGACGGCCGGGTCACGGAGTGCGGTGACCATGGTGAACTCATGGCGGGGGAGGGGCTGTACGCCGAGTTGTATGCCTTGCAGGCGGGGGCGTACGGGGAGTGATGGGTGTGGGGGTGGCGCCGCACTGGGAGGTGGGTGCGACGCCGTTTGTCGGTCATGGCTTCCGGTGTGCGCCGGGGGTTGCTCCACCGCACACCGGAAGCCTGGGTGTCTGTCTCGTACGGCTGGCGGCGTTGGTGTCCCACGACAGGTGCGCGGGTGTGCGGGGTGGTTAGCGTTGTGGGGTGGGGAAGGCGACCGGGCTACGTAGGCCCGCGTGGTTCACGGCGCGGACGCCGAAGAACGTGTTGTCTTTGGAGAGGTCGATGGTGTGGTGGGTGGTGTTGCCCACGGGGGTTGTGTGGGTCCATTCGGCGGCGGTGGTCTCGCGCCAGACGACTTCGTAGCCTGCGAGGTCGGGCTCGGGACCGCGTTCCCACACCAGTTGTGTCTCGTTGGTGAGGTCGGCGGTGAGGATCTTCGCGCCGCGTGGTGTGCCGGGGGCTTGGGCGAGGTTCCAGAGGGCTGCGGCGTTGACGCGTGCGACGCGTGCGACGTAAGGGAAGTCGCAGAACTGGGGCAGGTCTCCGTACTGCTTGCCGTCGACGGTGCGTACGTCTTGGTGTTGGTGGGCGTAGTCCTCGGCGGGTTCGGTGAACCGGGCTGCCGGGTAGGCGCGTTCGAGGAAGGGGATGTGGTCGCCGCCGCGTAGGTAGCGGTCACGGCGGTAGATGACGCGGACTCTCAGTCCGGTGACCTCAGGTCCTGCGACGTCCTGGACGAAGCGGGCGAGTTGGCGTGAGGGTGAGTCGTTCTCGCCGCCGACCGAGCGTCGTACCTCGGCTTCCTGGGGGGTTTCGGAGGTGGGCACACCCTCGGCGAACAGCCTGAGGGTGTGGGGGTCGTGGCTGCCGTCGTCGGCGGTGGAGCTGCCGATGATGTCGTTGGTGAACATGCCCTGGACGTCGGCCTGTTGCTCGCGGTAGCTCTGGGCGAGGTGGGTTGCGCCGTACAGGCCCTGCTCCTCACCCGCCACGGCGGCGAAGACCAGCGTGGCGCCGGTGCGGCGGGTGGCCAGGACGCGGGCGAGTTCCATGATGACGGCCACTCCGGAGGCGTCGTCGTCGGCCCCGGGTGCGTCGCTGGTGTGGTCCATGACGTCACTGGCGCGGGAGTCGTAGTGCCCGGAGACGACATAGATGCGGTCGGGTGATGTGGTGCCGCGCAGGGTGGCGACAATGTTGGAGATCCGGGTGGGGGTGGGGATACGTGGGGCGGGCTGTTGCACGTACGACTGGAGCTCGACGGTCATCCGTCCGCCGGACGCCCGCGCGTACGTACGCATCTGCGCGAGAATCCAGTCCCGGGCGGCGCCGATGCCGCGTACGGGATCGTCCTGGGCGGAGAGGGTGTGCCGGGTACCGAAGGCGACCAGGCGTCGGACGGTCGCCTCGATGCGCCGCTGATCGATCTCGTGAAGCACCGCCCGCAACTCCGGCGGTGGCGGCTGCGGCCCGCCAGGCCCGGGCGTGCCCGCAGCTTCGGCGCCGGTGGAGGCGAGGGCTACGGCGGCGGTGGCCGCGGTGGTCGTGAGGAGGGTGCGCCGGGAAGCGCCCGTCGGATTCACCATGCGGGTATGGTCATGCGCGCGACAATTGGTCCGCAAGGTGGGGGCCATATGAGGTTCAGTAGAACTGGCACGAGAGGTTCGGCACCCTCTGTCACCACGGTTCAGGCGCCGACCTATTGGTCAATTGCTACCCCTCCAGATGATCAGGCGACATCCATCCCACCCCGGCCGCCATCTGGGGCTGGCTCAGCCTGAGCCATCTCGGTCATTCAACCCCCTTTCTCTTCAGTGAAGCCGTCCGCTGTGCCGGCCCCCGCGCGGATTTCCGACCACGGGGCTACGCCTGCCGGGCCGTCGGGGCCGGAGAGCGGCAGTATCAGCACAGGCCCGCCCAGGTTCAGTGGTCGGCACCGCCAGCACGTGGGCGTGTGGGGCGAGAGAACCCGAGCAGCGTGTGGGGATTGTCGCGGCGGCTCAGGCCGGGGGTTCGACGCGGCACTTGCTTCGCATCCTCAACGAGGTGCCGACCGCCGAGGGGGCGATCAGTTTCGCCCTGGGCACCGGGCTCGTCCAAGATCACGCGGTGGAGCCGGGCTCAGACGCGGTCCCGGCTCCACTGGGTGAAGCGGCGGCATTCACAGGTTCAGCGGACGACCAAGCCAACGGAAGCGGTGTTCAACCCTCCTCCCGCGCAGCCAACCTAGCGGCCCGTTCGAGCCTCGCGTGGTGGGCCGTGCGGGCTGGCGCGTCGATCTGTGCCTCGTATTCGGCGCGTAGCCCGGTCCGGCCGTCGACGCCCTCGCGCAGGATGTCGGCGTGTCCGGTGTGCCGAATGGTCTCGCCGAGTACGTGGACCAGGACGGCGAACAGGTTGGTGTTGGGCCGCGGCTCCGGCCACCACGGCACGTGGCCCGGGGCGTCGAGGGGAAGCATGTGGATCGTCGCGTCCGAGTGTTCCCACGTGCGCCGGTAGAACCCGAGGATCTGATCGCGGGTTTCGTCCTCGGCTGCCCACAGGTCGCTGCCGTCCGAGTCCTGCCAGCGCGGCAGCGGCTCCGGGGACGGGCGGTCGAAGACCTCGCCGAAATACCTGGCCTCGACGGTGGCCACGTGTTTGACCAGACCGAGAAGGTTGGTCCCGGTTGCCGTCAAGGGGCGTCGGGCGTCGTAATCGGACAGGCCGTCGAGTTTCCAGAGCAGCGCGTTGCGGTCCCGGCGCAGTCTTCCGTGCAGGGTGTCCTTCGCGAGTTCATCGATCATGTGGCATGAGCCTTCCATAGCTTTCCACGGGTTGTTTCGTGTTCCCCCTCCGAGATCCCGTGCGGGGGCCGCCGTGGTTGGCAGGGCCGGGGGCGGGGACCCCGTACGCAAGGAGCCGCCGGGGATGGCTGTCTGTCAGGGGGACGTGGGGGCGGGGTGTGGGACGGGGGCCGGTGTGGCGGTTGGGTGCCAGGTGAGAATCCAGATGGCGGTGAGCACCACCGCGCCGCCTGCCAGGGCGATCGCGCCACCTGTTCCGATGCCTGCGGCCACCGCGCCCAAGCAGACCGGTCCGACGCCCTGGAGCGTCATGCTGCCGGACCCGAGCAGGCCGAATGCCTGGCCCTGGCCATCTTGTGGCAGGGCATCCAGGAATGGGCGTTGCAGGCCGAGCCCGTAGGCGAATCCGAGGCCGCTGAGCAGCAGCAGGCAGGACGAGACACCCACTCCGGGTTCGGCGGCGAAGCCGAACAGTGGCAGCCCCGCCAGCGCAACCAGCGGGGCCACCAGGCGCTCCCGGGCGCGTGGCCGTGGCAGCCGTCCCACCAGCAGGTCGCCGACGAGCATGCCAACCGGTAGACAGCCCATCAGCGCCGCGTACCAACCGGGCGCGAAGTGGTGTTCTCCGGCGTAGCCGACGATGAGACCCTCCGCGCCCGCCAGGAACGCGGGCGGTAGCCACTGGGCGAGCATCAGCCGTCGCACCGCGAGCCCGCGTAGCAGCAGGCCCGCACCGTGCAGGCTGGCGCGGACGGCCCCGCCGTCGCCCCCAGCGCCGTCGGGTGTGTCGCCGGACTCAGCCGGCCGCAGTCGGGGTAGCCGGATGCGGATGGCGAGCGCGCAGCCCAGGTAGAGGACGGCGCTGACCGCGAGCGCCCGGCGTGGGCCGAGTGCGGCGACGGCCGCACCTCCCAGCGCCAGACCGAACAGTTGCGCGCCGGCGCCTGCGATGTTGCCCAGCGAACGGCCCAGTACGTAGGCGTCGCCCTCCAGCGACTGCGCGACCAGCCGACCTGCCGCGCCGTGAAACACCGGTGTGGCGAGGGAGACCAGCGCCACGACCCCCAGACTCGCCGCGATCGGCATCCGCACCAGGGCGAGTAGCAGGGCTGCGGCGCAGGTCACGGCGTAGCCACCGGCGATGAGCGCGCGGGGCGGCAGCCGGTCGGCCAGCGAGCCCAGCAACAGCGAGCCGAACAACTGCGGGATGAAGCCGATGCCGAAGGCCACTGCGCTGAGCAGTGCGGAGCCGGTGGCCGAGAAGACCAGCACCGAGAACGTGGTGATCCGCAGCGCGTCCGCAGTGATCGCGACGGCGCGGGTGGTGAAGAGCAATCGGAACAACGGCTCGGCCAGCACCTCCCGGTAGGTGGCGCGGTGGTCGCCCTGCGCGGGCTCGACGGTTGGGACCATGACGCCCAGCCTCACCGTACGGCCACACCACCCACCAATGATTCGTCACTGGACGAATCCAATGGTCGCCCCTCGGTAGCATGACAGGGTGCTCCGCTTCGAAGTCTCCGTCGATGACCTGCTGCGCAGCCGCTTCGCGCTGTCGCCGGCGCTGGACCTCTGCTTCCTGCTGCGTTCGCTCGCCGGCCAGGACGGGCCGCTGCCGCCAGCCTGGGCCACCCGGCTCACGCCGGCCTTCGAGCGGCTCCGTCGCGAGACCGACCTGAACTCCGTCCTCGCCCTGCACACCACGCGATCAGGACCGAACTTCGTCGCCCCGCCCCCGCGCGGCCTCAACCAGACCTGGGCGGACGACCTCGCCACGATCCGGGCCACACCGTTGGAAGCGGCCCGCCATGAAATCGCCGCGTATGCGACCGGCCCGTCCGCCCGTGATCCCCGCGTACGCGCCGTGTTGGACTCGACGGACGCGGTCGCCAGGATCGCCGAGGCGATGGACTGGGCGTGGCACGCACTGCTCGCCCCCGACTGGCCGCAACTGCGCGCGATCTGTGAGCGCGACGTCGTGCACCGGGTGGGTGTGATCGGCGAACACGGCTGGGTCACGACCATCGAAAGCCTGCACCCAAGCATCGCCTGGCAAGCCGGCGGCATCGAGATCGGCTACTTCCCCCAGGTCGGAGCGGTCCACCTCGCCGGTGACGGGCTGTTGCTGATCCCCTCGGTCTTCGTTGCGAACATCGCCGCCCATCTGGAAGACCCCTGGCCCAGGACCTTGGTCTACCGTGCCCGCGGCACCGCCGGCTTGTGGGGCAAGCGGGAGACCGTCCCCCGACCGGACGCGCTGACCGCCCTGGTCGGCCGGTCCCGAGCTCGGCTGCTGCTGGCGCTTGACGCCCCGGCCAGCACCAGCCACCTCGCCAGAAGCCTCGCCATGGCACCCGGCGCGGTAGGAGACCACCTCGCCATCCTGCGGGGCGCGGGCTTGCTCAGCCGCGCCCGGTCCGGACGGTCGGTGCTCTATCGGCGCACCCCGCTCGGTGAGGCGTTGGTCGGTGAGGCACTGGTCGGCGGTTCGGGCTGAGCCACCACCACTCGCTTGAGTGCCTGAGCCACCACCGCCTGCCTGAGTACCCGGAGTTCGGCGAACTGCCGACGTACGCGCGGCCGGACGGCACGGTTGTACGTCTCCGCGAACGCCGCGGAAGTCGAGCACGGCACGACGCCATCGACTCGCCCTGCGGAGCGCTCGGTCCCTGCCGGGCCGGTCGCCCGGCTCGGTGGGTGGGCGTGCATGAGATCTTTCTCTTCATGAGTACACCACCAGACGGACTGCCCATCTACCGAGTCCTGACCGGCCCGGATGACGCCGCGTTCTGTCAGCGCGTGAGCGAAGCGATAGCTCTTGGTTACGAGTTGCACGAAGGCCCAGCGGTCACTTTCAACGGCGAGCGGGTCATCGTCGCCCAAGCCGTGGTGTGGCCGACACCGTCGTAGGAGCTGCGATCGCGTTCTGCCCGTGACATGAGACCAGCGCACGACGAACCCCGGGGCACGCGGCGGGAAGGCGCGCTGCCCCGGGGGTGGGTCAGGCTGGTGCTGATGTCGGGTCAGGACGGGGTGTCGGTCGGTGGGGTGGTGCTGGTCGTGGGGTCACAGGCCCCAGCGCTGGTAGTTGCCGCCGTTGCAACCCAGTGTGTAGACGTTGCCGTTGCCATTGCTGTCCAGGCACCGGCCGGTGGCGATGTTCTTCCACACCATGATGTAGTCGCCCGACGGGTGGGCGCGCCAGCGCTGGTAGTTGCCGCCGTTGCAACCGAGCGTGTAGACGTTGCCGTTGCCGTTGCTGTCCAGACAGCGGCCGGTGGCGACGTTCTTGACTTCGGCGCCCCCGGACTGGTCGTACTCCACCGACCAGAGTTGGTAGTTACCGCCGTTGCAACCCAACGTGTACACGTTGCCGCCGCCGTTGCTGTCCAGGCATCTGCCCGTGGCCACGTTGACGTTGCGGGTCTGTGGAGCGGCGCTGGCCGGCGTGGAAACCACCCCCACCAGGGCACACCCCACGCCCACGGCGGCCAGTAGGGAAGACCGTAACCGCATGACTGAACCTCCTGATCGAAACCGGATGGAATCCGGACGGGATGCGGGCTCGGTGCGCTGTACTGAGCTGTGTCGGACTATCTGACTGACCTGACTGAGCTGCGCCGGGCTGTGCTGAGCTGCCCCGGGCCATCCGGTGCAGGCGGCTGTTGTCGCCGTGGGCGAGCGCGCGGTTCACCCACCTTGCGCCACCACGTCCACGGGCCCGGTCGCCAGGCTTCCGTGCGGTCGTTCCCCGACGTGCTCCCATGGTCGGCACCGCACTGTGCGGGCGCATCGGCGAACTTCGCCTATCCCGGCCGACTTCCCGGTACGCGGCTGGGGCCGGGCCAGCCGTCAGTGCAACGGCAGTTCGCGTAACTGACGGCGGGAGGTGATGCGGAGCTTGCGGAAGATGCTGCGCAGGTGGGCGTCGATGGTGCGCGGGCTCAGGAACAATTGGGCGCCGACCTCCTTGGACGTGGCCCCGGTGGCGACCAGCCGCGCGATGTGCAGTTCGTGGGCGGTGAGAGCGCCGGCCGGCTCGGCGGTCTGCCGGCGGGGGCGCTCGCCGGTGGCGCGTAACTCGTGGGCGGCGCGGGCGGCGAACCCCTGCGCACCCATGTCGGTCAGCATCCGGTGCGCGGTGCGAAGGTGTGTCCGGGCGTCGTGGCGGCGGCGCTCCCGGCGCAGCCACTCGCCGTACAGGAGGTGGGCGCGGGCGAGATGGGGCACCATCCGGCAGTGGCCGAGCCGTTCGACCGCCTCGCGGTACGCCTCTTCGGCCGCCCGCCCGGTGCTCAGCAGCGCGCGCGAACGGGCCGCGAGGCCAAGCGCCCACGGGGTGCCGCTGGCCTGCGCGCGCGAGTCGAGCAGCTTGAGGGCGGTGCCGGCGCGGTCGGGCCGATCGGCGCGGACGGCCGCCTCGATCAGTTCGGGCAGCGCCATGCTGCTGTGGGCGAGCTCGTCACCCTCGCACGGCGGCGCCGCGGCGGCGAGGGCTGCGTCATAGTTCCCCAAGCTGTTGTGGAGCACCGCGAGGGCGTACGGGGCCGGGGTCACCGTCACACCCTCGCCCGGCCCGGCCACCTGGAGCGCGGTCGCCTGGAGCTGGTGGGCCAGGTGCTGCTGGCCGCGCCAGGCCGCCAGCAGCACGTCGCCGTCGGGCAGCGGCGCGAGGCCGGGCGGCTGTCGGTAGACGGCGGCCTCGGCGTTGAGTTCGGCGGCCTGCGCGAAGTCGCCGGTGAGGACCCGTACGACGGCGAGGGCGTGCAGCGCAGCGGGGAGCGCGGCGAGCGCCCCGGTCGTACGGGCCAGGTCGACGGCCCGGGTGGCGAGCGTGCACAGTGCCTCGTCGTCCCACAGGGCCACCGCGACGCGGCACCCCAGCCCCAGCCACCGGCCGCCATCATCGTCGGCACGGGCCCACCCCGCGGCCCGATGCCGCTCGGAGGCATGGCTGACGAGTGCGGTGAGCGCCCGTTTGAGGGTGGGTGCGCACGCCTCGTACCCCTGGACGGTCCTGCTGGCCAACCCGTCGAGCAGCAGGTCAGCGGCGCGGGGCGGCATCGGCGCCGGGGGTGCGGTCCGGCCCGCATCGGCCACCTCAAGCACCGCGCGGCCCGCGGTACCAGCCAATGGGGCCGCCACCAGGGCGTGCAGATAGGTGTCGCGGGCCAGCGCGGCGTCCAGCGGGGCGAGCTCCCGTGCGGCGGCGAGCAACTGCGCGGGGACGCCGTCGTGCCGGGTGGTGTGCCAGGCGATCTCGGCGTCCAGCAGCTTCACCCGAGCGCGCGCCAGGGCGGGCAGCGGCCCCGACTGGGCGAGCGTCAGCAACTCCCGCGCGGCGTCGGGTGCCCCGGCCCCGTGCTTGGCCTGCGCGGCGGACAGCGCACGGCGGGCCCGGTCGGCGGGCGCCGGCGTCAACGTGACGGCCCGCTCCAAGAACGCCGCCGTCGCGGCCAACCCACCGCGGGCGCGCGCCCGTCCCGCCGCGCGTTCCAGATCCGCGGCGATCCCCTCGTCGGCCCCCAGCGCGGCCTGGGCCCGGTGCCAGGCGTGCCGGTCGGGCTCGGCCCACGGGTCGGTCGCCGCGGCCAGCGCGCGGTGTACCCGGCGACGGTCGACGGGGGCTGCCGCCCGGTAGACCGCCGACCGGGCCAGCGGATGGTGGAACCGCACCCGGGTACCGACCTCCCACAGCCCGGCCTCCTCAGCGGGCGCTGCTGCCGCGGCGCCGAGGCCGAGGTGCCCGGCCGCCGCCCACAACAGCGCCGGGTCACCCAGCGGCTCGGCCGCCGCGGTCAGCAGCAGCAACCTGGTCTCCGCCGGCAACCCATGTGACCTGCACCGGACCGACTCCTCCACCCTGCGCGGCACGCGCCACGCGTCCGGCGGCCCGAACCCGCCCGCCAGCCGCGCCGGCTCGGCGCCGGGGGACAGCTCCGTCAGGGCCAGGGGGTTGCCCCGGGCCTCCGCGATGACCCGGTCCCGTACCCGCTCGTCCAGCGGCGCCCTGACCACCCGGGCGAGCAACTCCCGCGCATCGGCCTCGCCGAGCCCGCCCACCACCTCCGTCGGCAGCCCGGCGAAGGCCCGTACGTCGCCGGGGTGGGGGTCACGCAGTGCGAAGACCAGCCCCAGCCGTTCGGTCGCCACCCGGCGGGCCACGAACGCCATCGCCTGTGCGGACGCCGCGTCCCACCACTGCGCGTCGTCCACCAGGCAGAGCAACGGCTGTTCGGCGGCCAACTGCGCCAGCACACCCCAGGTGGCCAGCCCCACCAGGAACCGGTCCGGCGGCCCACCGGCCCGCAGCCCGAACGCCACCTCAAGGGCGGCCCGTTGCGGAGGCGGCAGGGCGTCGAGCCGGTCCCGCCAGGGTGCGTGCACCTGGTGCAGCCCGGCGTACGCGAACTCCCGCTCCGTCTCCACGCCGGTGAACCGCTCCACCCGGCACCCGGAGGCGACGTCGTGGGCGTGGTCGAGGAGCGCGGTCTTCCCGGTGCCGGCCGCCCCGGACACCACCAGCACGCCGCTGCGGCCCGCCCGCACCCCGGCGAGCAGCCTCTCGATCGCCTTGCGCTCGGTACATCGCCCCACCAGCATCCGTCGGCTCTCCCGTGGGCAACGGCAGACGCTCGGCCGAAGTGACGTCCCGTCTGTGCTCCGCCCGTTGTGCTCCGCGTGCGCTCGACACCCAAACTAGGCCATCCCCGTTCGTCTCGGGTGATTGTCGGCCAAGGGGAAATCCTCCCCGCGGGCAGGCCCCTGCCCCACCCGACAGCCATCCGCCGGACAGCCACCGCACGGCCACCGGACACCGCCGGTCGCCGTCTGCGCCGACCGTACGGGCCCGGCAGCGGCCGGGTGTTGCCCGGTCCGCCCGCCCCGCCCGCGTGCGCCACCGCGGCCTGACCAGCCGCTGCGACGGGAGAGCCGGCAACCGGGCCCCACCCGGTCGGCCCCCGCGGGCCGAGGCCACGCCGCACGCGACGGTAGGGAGCCGGCGGGCCTGTCTTCGGCCATTTACGCCCGGCAGCGAGGCGGCGCAGGGACTGCCCCGGCCGTGCCACGAGCGCCCCGCGACGGCGTACGGGCGGGCCGTGACGTTCCGGCGACGCGCCGCTGACCTCCCACCTCGCCGTGCCCCACCCGTACGCCACCCCTACTCCGGCCGTGCGCCCCGACCGCCGCCCCACGGCAGTCGCCCGCCGCGCCGGCAGCCGCCGCCGACCCGCCGCAGCAGGTGCCGGCGGGCCCGTACGCCCCGTGGCTTGGACCGTACGCACCGGTGCCCGATCCGCCGGCGACCCGGGCGCGGCTCGGGCACGATCGAGGGCATGCAGCATCGCCCCCATGACGCGGAAGCGACGCGTGCCCCGCGCCCGGAACCCGCCGCGCTCCCACCCGGGTCCGAGCCCGGGCCCGGCAGCCGCAGCGACGTCGACCTCCGCACCGACCTGCCGCACAGCGCCCGGGTGTGGAACTACTGGCTGGGCGGCAAGGACCACTACCCGGCCGACGAGGAGCTGGGCAGGCGCGTGGCCGCGTCGTACCCGCAGGCAGGGGAGTTGGCCCGGGCCTCACGCGCCTTCCAGGACCGGGCGGTGCGCCAGGTGGCCGCGGACGGCGTCGACCAGTTCGTGGACCTGGGCACCGGGTTGCCCACCGCCATGCCGACCCACCGCAGCGCCCAGGACGTCAGACCCGCGGCGCGCATCGTCTACGTGGACAACGACCCGGTCGTACTCGCCCACGCCCGGGCGCTCCTCACCAGCGCACCCGGTGGCGCCACCGCCTACGTCGAAGCCGATCTACGCGACCCCGGTACGGTCCTTGCGGCGGCGGCCCGAACCGTGGACCTCACCCGCCCCACCGCCCTCCTCGCCCTCTCCACCCTGGGCCACCTGCCGGCTCCTGACGCCGCCGATCTGATGCACCGCTACCTCGCCCACCTCGCCCCCGGCAGCTTCCTGATCACCTGTGACACCATCCGCACTCCGGAAACCCTGCGTGCCCAGCAGGCGTACGCCAGCGGCGACACCACCCCCTACTGGTGCCGCGACCCCGAGGAGATCCTGGCCTGCGCCCGCGGGTTGACCCTGCTCGATCCCGGCCTGGTCCCCGTCACCCACTGGCGTCCGGCACCCGGGGGGTCGGCCGCAGCGGTGGACCAGTGGGGGTTGGTCGCGCGGAAGCCCTGACGGAAGGCCCTGACCGCAAGCCGTGACCAGAAGCCCTGACCGGCGGGCCGGCGCGGCGTGCGGCAGGATGGGCCCACGAGTGGTGGGCGAAGGGAGCCGGCGGGGTGGGCGTCAAGGGTGACGGGTCGGTGTGGGTGGTTGCGGGATGAACGGTTGTCAGGCTGAGGTGATCCGCACGGACCGGTTGGACCTGCTGCCGCTGCGCGTCGAGCACGCCGAGGAGATGGCTGGCGTACTGGCCGACCCGGCGCTGCACACCTTCATCGGCGGCGCCCCGTACGACCTGCCGGCCCTGCGCTCGCGCTACGCACGCCTGGCCGCGGGCTCTCCCGATCCGGCCGTCGCCTGGCTGAACTGGGTGACCCGGCTCCGTACGGAGTCCTGCCTGACGGGCACCGTGCAGGCGACCGTCAGCCACGCCGAGCACGGGCGCGTCGCCGAGGTCGCCTGGGTGACGGGGGTGGCGTGGCAGGGGCGGGGCCTGGCCACCGAGGCCACCCGGGCCCTGGCCGACTGGCTGGGACGGCAGTCGGTACACACCGTCATCGCACACATCCACCCCGAGCACCGGGCGGCGGCCGCCGGCGCCACGGCCGCCGGACTCACCCCCACCGACACCTGGTACGAGGGCGAGGTCCGCTGGCAGCGGCGCATCGTGGCGTAGCCGCGCCGGTCAGCGTCGGGGGATAGCCGCTGGCGAGGGCCGCGCAGGCCCGTGCCTCACGCGGGCTGGGGCGGCGCAGCGGGGCGCCCTGCCGGGGGCGTTCGGAAGGTGTGCAGGTCGGCCATGGCCAGGGTCTGTTCGGCGGCGTGCTGCTCGAAGGTGCCCGCGGGGCGGAAGCCGAGGCGAGTGGCGAGCCTGCGGGAACGCTCGTTGATGGTCTGCGTCACCACCAGAACCGGCTGGTCCGGCAGTTCGTCAGCGGCGGCGCGGAGCAGGGCCGTCACGGCCTCGAAGGCCAGCCCGGCGCCCCACAGGTCGTGCCGCAGCAGATAGCTCAGCTCCAACTCCCCACCCTGCTCGGTGACGTGCCCGGGCAGGTCGGCGGCGCGCCGGTCCAGGGCGAGCGTCCCGACCAGCACGTCGGTCTGCCGGTCGGCAATGACGTACGCACCGGGCTTGGCCGCCAGGGCGCCGACGCCGTTCGCCCGGAAGTACTGCTCCACCGCACCGGGTGGCCGCGGCCCGCCGAGGTGGGCCCGTACCCGTGGATCGGTCTGGAGCTCGATCAGGCCCGCTACGTCGCCGTCGTGCGCGGGCCGCAGCCGCAGCCGTGGGGTGGTGATGTCGGAGGCGGAAACCGTGGGGTGGGAGTCCATGGCCCCATTGTGTTGGTGGTGGCCATGGCTAGGTGTCACCCGGTTGTGGTGCGTGCGGGCTCAGTGCCGCTCGGTCGTGGCGCCGTTGCCCTGGCGGCTCGGCGTCGCCCGGTCGCGAGTTGTCGGGTCACACGGGTGCCGGATCAAGGGAGCTGGCTCTCGATCTGGGCGAGATGGGCGGCGATGATCTCCTCGAAGGCGGTGCGCCGGTCGACCCCCAGCGGGCGGATGTCGCGCGCGAAGTGGGACAGGGCGGGGAAGCGCTCGGGGTCGGCACCGAGCACGGCCACCCGGAACTGCTCCATGCCCTGCTCGTACTCCTTGGGGCTGATGCTGCTGATGCCTGCCTCGGCGGTGATCAGCGCGACGAAGAGGATCACGATCCGGTGGTAACGCGCCGGAATCTCCTCGTCCGGCAGCCCCGAGGCGCGCAGGGCCTGGAGCAACTCCTCCATGACCAGGCGGGACCCGGCGCCGCCCGACCCGTACCGTCCCCACACCGCGGCGAGTTGGAGCTGCTCGCCGAACGCCTCCCGTACGCGCAGGGCCAGGGCGCCGACGCGCTGCTTCCAGTCGCCTTCGGGCTCGTAACCCTCCATGGCGGCGAGCAGTATCCGGTCGGCGACCGCGCGCAGCAGCTCGGTCTTGTTACGGAAGTGTCGGTAGAGGCTGGAGGAGTCGGTACCGAGCACCGCGGCGAGCTTGCGCACGCTGAACGACTCGGCGTCGCTCGTCCGCAGCACCTCCGCCGCCGTGTCCAGGATCTCCTCGGTCGACCATCGCCTGCGCTCCGCCATCTCGCCCCTTTCGTTCCTCACAGCTTAGCCTATGCGCTTGCCGTTGCACGCACCGCGTGCATAATGGAGGCAACGCATTGGCCGGCCATCGCGACCCATTCGACGGATGGCCGGCGGGGGAGAGGGAGACATGAGCCAGACCACGGGGGCGGCGCGTCCGCCGGAGCCCGACTACGCGACGATCACCGCCGAGGAACTACGCGCCTACCGCGACGCGGAGAACCACTTCCGAGCCTCCGCCGCGGCGCGGGCGCTCCTCGGCGAGCCGACGGCCGACGCCACGATCGCCTGGCAGGACGTCGCACTGCCAGGCCGTGACCTGCGGGTCCGGGTCTACCGGCCGGCTGAGGAGGCGGACGGCGGGCCCGCGACCCGAACGGGCCGGTTGCCACTGGTGGTCCACGTCCACGGCGGCGGCTTCGTGGGCACGGCGGCGCAGTGCGACTGGACCAACAGCCACCTCGCCGCGCGGCTGCCGGCCCTCGTCGTCTCGGTCGAACACCGCCTCCTCGCCCACGACAGCACGCTGGCCGACGCCGCCGACGACGGCTGGGACGTGCTCCAACACGTGCTCCGGCACGCTGGCCAGTGGGGCGCCGACCCGACGCGGGTGGCCGTCTTCGGCGAGAGCTGCGGCGCCCTGATCAGCGCACTGACGGCCATCCGGGCCCGCGGGAGCGGCCTGGAGCTGGCGGCACAGGTGCTGGTCAACCCCGTGGCCGAGGTGGCGTCGGGGATGCTCGACCACCCCTCGATCACTGAGTACGCGTACCAGCCGAGCCCGGCCCTGCCGCTCCTCCGGCTCTTCAGCCGGCTCGCCGTCCCGCCTGGGGGAGACGCCGACGCCGTTTCGCCGCTGCGCGCCGACGACTTGAGCGCTCTCGCCCCGGCGCTCGTGGTGGTGCCCACCCGGGACGCGCTCGCCGACCACGGCCGCCGCTACGCCGAACGGCTCCGGGCGGCCGGGACCCCCGTACGGCTCACGGAGTACGCGGGAGCGCGGCATGCGTTCCTCACGCTGCCCGGTGTGGAGCCGCAGGCAGAGGCTGCGCAGGCGGAGGTGCTGGCTTTCCTCAGCGCTGCGCTCGTGGGCTGATCGGGATGTGGGTACGCGGCATTGTTGGTGGCGTGGCGTGGCGTGGCGTGGCGAGGTGGGTTCGGCTGGGTCCGGCCCGGCCCGGCCCGGCTGGGCTGGGCCGGCTCGGGCCGGTGGGGTGGGCTCGGCCCTGTTGGGCTGGGTTTGGCTTGGCTGGTTCCGGCTCGGCTCAGTGGGCCCGGCCGGGCTGGGCGCGGTCCGGTCGGGCGGGTGGCTCGGCCCGACTGGCTGGGGTGGAGTCGGAGGTTGACGCGGCGCGCCCGCCGGCGGGGCGCGCGCCCGGCCCTGGTGGGGCCGGCCCCGGTGGCACCGGCTCCGCGCGGTGAATGAGACACCCTCCGCGAACGGAACACCCGTCGCGTACGCGGCATCCACCACGGATTGGCGACTGCCACGGATCGGCACCCGCCGCGAACCCCGCCCCGCCGCGGACCGGCGCCCATTCAAGGAACCGGCCGCCCTCGGTCCGGCCGTCGGGTGGTGCCGTTCCTCACCAGAACGCTCGCTGACCCTGCCCGGCCCCCGGTGGCCCGGGCTGACGGGGCAGGCAGCGGCGGCCCCGTCCCACCGGGGCGTACTGGTCGGCGCCCCGGCACCAGCCCGATGCTGGCACCGGGGCGCCTCCCCCAGAAGGGCAACCGTCGCGTCCGGCCCGCGGCTGGGGGCCGGCCGGGTGGAATGATTCCCAGCCTGGCGGTCCTCGTCGCGGTCGCATCGCTGGTGAGCCGGCCGCGGTTGACCCGGCGTCGGACGGCTTCGCCCCGTACGCGGAGCGTCGGCCTCCGGCTCCGGCCCTCGCGACCGCCCGGGCCCGTAGGACCCGTACCACCCGATCCATCCCAGGGCACGACCAACCCGCAGCAGGAGGACGACACAGTGCAGCGCATCGGCATCATCGGAGTGGGCGAGATAGGCCGGGCCATCGTCGAGGGCCTGCATCACGGGGACGGCGCGCCGCCTGAGGTCTTCCTTTCGCCCCGCGGAGCCCGTACCGCCGCAGCACTCGCCGAGCGCTTCGCGGGGGTGCGGGTGTGTGCGGACAACCAGGAGGTGGTGGACCGCTCCGACGCGGTGGTCATCGCCGTGCGCCGGCAGGACCACCGGGAGGCGCTCGCCGGTCTTGAGGTGGACGACGACACGACCGTGATCCATCTGATGGCCGGTGTCGCCACGGGCGAACTGCGCCGGACCCTCGGTACCGGCGCCCCGATCGTCCGCGCCATCCCGCTGCCCGCCGTACGCGAGCGCCGCTCCGTCACGGTGACCTGCCCCGCGCACCCGGTGGTTGACGCCCTCTTCGAGCGGCTGGGCGGCGTGCTTCCCGTCGCGGACGAGGGCGCCTTCAACGCCTTCTCCGCCCTGACCGGGACGCTCACCACCCACTACGCCTACCTCGCCGCGCTCACCGGCTGGGCCACTGACCAGGGCATCGCCCCCGACGCGGCCGACCGGTACGTACGCGGCCTCTTCCAGAACGTCGGCCACTCCCTCGGTGACGGGACCCGGCCCCTGCACCAACTCGCCGCCGACCACGAAACACCTGGCGGGAACAACGAACGGATTCGCACCACCTGGTTCGACCCTGCCAATGCCGCGGCGCTCGGCAAGGCCCTGGACGGCCTCCTCGCTGACCTGACGTAGCGGCCCTGACTTGGTGGGGTGGAACCGTGTCGCGGTTGGGTGCGGTCACGGCGCTGTGTCCAGCAGTGCCGCGGACCCGCCCAGCCACCCACCCAACCCACTGACCGTCAGCCACCGCAGCGGGCCTCTCGACAGTCGGCTGTGGTGGCGTGGCGGCCTGGGAAAAGAGAGAGGGCCTCGCACACACGGTGTGCGAGGCCCTCAAACTGGAGCGCCCGGCAGGCCTTGCACCTGCATTTCCCGCCGGTTGGCGGACGTCTTGCCTTGGACCACAGACGCGCAACCCCTCCGCTGAGCATCGTTCAGTGTGAAGATGCCGCGCGGTGAAGCGATGCTGATGATCATACAGGGTGTGCTCGGGGCCTGCGCACACGCCCAAGCGGTGCCGCCGGAAAACCCGCCGGAAAGGCGCCGCATCCCCCCGCGAGTCGCCAACGGCGTGGAACTCGGGTGTAGCCTCCAGCCTCCAACTGTGCTGCCCGCAAGTGGAGTTGCCCTGGCGTGGGGATGAGATGGACCCGGGTCACCCCGCCTCGTTGGGTCGCTGGTCGGGTGTCACCGGCTGCTCATCAACCTTCTGTACGTGGGTGGTCTCGCAGGTGAGCGGGGTGCCGTCGACGCCGGTCGGGGTGACGTCGGGTACCCGGGTGCCGTGCTGGTCGAGCAGTGTGGAGTGGGGCTCGTCCGGGTCGAAGGCATGGCGCTCTCCCCACTGGCGCAGGGTGAGGACGACCGGGAACAGGTCGCGCCCGGCGTCGGTGAGCACGTACTCCTGGCGGCGGCCCGACGGCGCGGTGCGCTGGGCGAGCAGCCCGTGCGCGGTGAGCTTGCGCAGTCGATCGGTGAGGATGTTGCGCGCGATTCCGGTGCGCCGCTGGAACTCGGTGAACGCCCGTACGCCGTCCATCGCGTCGCGGATGACGAGCATGCTCCACCGGTCGCCGATGAGGTCGAGCGTGCGGGCGACGGGGCAGGGGGCGTCCGTCCAGTCGACGGCGGGCGGGTTCGTAGTGGCCCGTGACATGACACCTCGCAATGAGTTGCGGATTGAAACCATCATGCCGTACGGTCAAAGCAGTTGCAATCTGCTACTAAATTTATCTGGGGGCACGATGGACGTATGGCGGCGGCTGTTGCTGGCCGTGGTGTGCGGCGTTGCGGTGGCAAGCGTGTACGCGGCGCAGCCCGTGCTGGAGCCGATGGGGCATGACCTGGGGCTTTCGGCCTCGCTCGCCGGATGGATCGTGGCGATCGGCCAGTTCGGTTACCTGGCCGGCCTGGTGCTCCTGGTGCCGCTCGGCGACGTACTGGACCGGCGGCGCCTGATCGCCGGACACCTGGTCGTCACCGCGGTGGGCACGGCCGCGGTGGCTGTGGCGTCGGCGGCGTGGGTGGCTTTCGTGGGCCTCGCGCTGGCCGGGGTGTTTGCGGTCGTCGTGCAGACCACGGTGGCCTACGCGGCCTCGGCCTCGGCACCCGCCGAACGCGGGCACACCATCGGCGTGGTGACCTCGGGCGTGGTGGTGGGCATCCTCGGTGCGCGGGTGGCGACCGGCGCGCTGGCCGACGCATGGGGTTGGCGGAGCATCTACCTCGCGCTCGCGGCGCTCTCGCTCTCCCTCGCCGCCCTGGTCCTGTACTTGCTGCCGGCGGAAGGGCGCTCCCGCCCGGCGGTGGGCGCGGGGTACCGGAGGGCGGTCCGCGCGCTGGGTGGGTCGTTTAGGGAGCCGACGTTCCTGACGCGCGGACTGATCGCGTTCTTCCTGTTCGCCTCGTTCGGCGCGCTGTGGAACGGCCTCTCCCTGCCGTTGGCGGACGCGCCGTGGCGGTTGACCGAGAGCCAGATCGGCCTGTTCGGCATCGCGGGACTCGCCGGCGCGCTCGGCGCGGCCCGGGCGGGCCGCTGGGCGGACGCGGGCCGCGCGATCCCTGTCTCCGGCCTCGCCCTCGGCCTGCTCGCCCTCTCCTGGCTCGCGATCGCCCAACTGCCCCGGTCGCTGTGGCTGCTTGCGATCGGCATCGTGGTTCTCGACTTCGCGGTCCAAGCCGTCCACGTCAGCAACCAACACCTCCTGACCGCATCCCACCCCGACCGGACCAGCAGCGTCATCGGCGGCTACATGGTCTTCTACTCCCTGGGCTCAGCCCTCGGCGCGACCACGACCACCGCCCTGTTCACCACGCACGGCTGGACCGGCTCCAGCCTGCTCGGAGCCGGCTTCGCGGTGTGCGGATTGATGGTGTGGGCGGTTGGTGCGCGGGTGGGAGGTGGCGGGGTGGCCGTGGATCGGGGGCGGGAGGTGGAACGGGTTGGAGGGTGAGGGGTTGGAAGGTGAGGCGGGTGCCTGTCGATTTCCCGACGGTGCTGCTGGGCGGGCGTGGGTATGGGTGTGATGGGCCGCCGCCCGAGCGTTCGCGACCAGTGCGTGGGCGCCCGAGGATGGGAGGGCGCCGCGTCCGCTGGTGGGCTGCCGGCCTGGTCGTCGTCAGGTCCGACGGTCAGGCCGGCAGTTGCCGGGTGTGGAGGCCGGCCCCGGCCCGGGTGGGTCAGCCGTTGGGGTAGGCCGCGGTGATCATCTTCTGCCGCAGGACCTGCCACTGGGCCGCCATGTCGTGGACCAGGTACAGGTCCCGGCGCCTGGTCCAGGGCTGGCCCGACTGCGGGTCGTAGGTGTCGGGCATGTCGAAGCCGCGGGGCGCGTACGCGGTGATGCCACGGTCGCGGGTGGTCTGCACGCACCGCTTGACGTGGTCGCGGAAGCCGATCACGCCCGCCGTGCCGATGCCGCCGGGAAGGTGCCGACGGGCTTCGGCGACCTGGGCCGCGACGCCGTCGGTGCTCAGATAGGTGATGGTGCCGTCCGGCTCGATCACCGGCTCGATGGAGGTCACATCCTTCATCTGGTGCTTGTCCTTGAGGAACCGGGCGATCTCCCACTGTGCGTAGACGGGGATGCGCCGGCGTCGTCGAATGCGGGCAACCGTGTCGGCCAGCTCCTCGTTGACCGGCCCGGGCTCCGGAAGCACCTTCGTGGGGTCGCCACCGCCGACCGCAGGGCGGTTGCCGAAGCCGTAGGCGACAAGGAAGTCCAGCCTGCCGAGAGGGGCGGTCTCCGGCTCCCACTCGAACCCCACGTCGTACAGGTGGGGAACCAACTCGGCCGCTGTGTCCCGGTCCTCCAACTCTCCGGCCAGGGCTTGCAACATCCGGTGCGGCAGTTGCCCGGCGGGCTGCCCACCGCCGGGTCGGCCGTGCGCGAGTGCCGGGGTGGCGGCGAGGGCTGCGGGGACGGTGGTGGCCAGGACGACGGCGAAGTCACGGCGCTGCATGGGGGCCTCTCTGTGGGTGAAGACCCGACCGTCGCCGGCAGCGTTGAACGAGGGTTGAACGACCCGTGGCGCCTGACCGGCGGGAAGACGGATACGGAGGCCGCGTCCGTCACCCCCCGCTCACCCCCCCCCACCCCCACCCCGAACCACCGAGAACGCCCCCGCCGCGGCGGCCAGGGTTGCTGCCGTTGCGGCGTGTTCGGGGAGGTGGGGGTCCGGGGGTGGGGCGGCGGTGTGGAGGCGGGTGGGGTCAGCGCAGATAGGTCTGCTGCCACTCGATGGAGGTCATGCTGAGTGCGGCGTCGGCGAGGGCGTGCGCGGAGGCGGTTTTGAGTTTGGCGACGCTGGTGTCGATCCAGGGTTGGACGTTGGTGCAGCCCTGCTCGCGGTATTCGACGGCTTGGAGGAGGCATTCGAGCTTGTCGGCGTCATGGGCGCAGACGACCTCAAGAGAGTCGCCTTTCTCGTACTCCTCCACGATGCGTTGAGCTCCGGCCTTGACGGCCGGGTGCGCGGCGGAGACCTGGTCGGCGGTGACCCGTTCGTTGCTGGTGGCTTCGAGGTAGCGGCGGCCGATGTGTGGAATGTCGCTGACTCGGGTCTCCTGGGTGTCGTGCCACAGGCCCAGGAGGGCTGTCTTTGCCGGGTCGGCGCCCTCCATCATGGCAAGCACGGAACCGATGAGGGCGGTCCTGAAACTGTGCTCGGCGATGGTCTCGGGGTCCTTGACCCCGGCAATCCACCACCCCGACCGTTTGGCGCGCTTGAGCATTCCCATCTCCAGCAGGAAGCCTGCCGTGCCCTTCGCCTGCTCCTGCTCCGTGTCCGCCATGAAGTGCGCCCTCCGATGTGTCATGTGCGCTTTTCGCGTAGAAGGTCGTGCAGTGAACTCAGTTCCCGGCGGGTGCGAGGTGGGCCCTCGCCGTGGTCCAGGAGTTGGACGACACGTTCGCTCAGGTCGTTCGTCAGGCCGGGGTCGGCCAGGGGCAGCCACGGCTTGGTGGCCAGTAGCGCCCAGAGTGAGTGGGCGTAGAGGTCGAGGTAGGTCGGGGCTTGGTGGAGGCCGGTGGCGAGACCGTGCAACAGGCGTACGGGCTCCCAGTTGACGGGTCCATGCAGCATGAAGCCGTCGTCCGGCTGTGGTTCTCTGATGGAACCGAGCCAGTATGCCCA
Organism: Streptomyces sp. HSW2009; assembly: GCF_040240285.1. Classification (NCBI taxonomy): domain Bacteria; kingdom Bacillati; phylum Actinomycetota; class Actinomycetes; order Kitasatosporales; family Streptomycetaceae; genus Streptomyces; species Streptomyces sp. HSW2009. The sequence continues at coordinate 26,589 of NZ_JBEHZD010000009.1, forward strand.
GTAGTTGAGGTTGGCCGTCTCGGCTTCGTCGTCGCCGGCAAGGTCGTTGGCGATGAAGTCCAGCAGCGGCTGGCGGTCGCCGAGACGAGCCAGGGCCGTTGCGGTTGACCGTGCGGTGGCCCATTGCGAGGTCCCACCGCGGACCGAGATCAGACCGCGACGGGTGTGAAGCGTGTGGCCCATCCACGAGGTGGCTTCGGGGGACCGGTCATAGGAGCACAGGTAGAGCGCTTGGCGGTGCAGGAGCATCCCGTCGCCTCCGGCGCGTAGGGCACATTCAGCGATGTCCCGAAGGCGGGAGAAGAACGTGGTGCGATCGAGTGCCGGGAGCAGTGGGGCGACGGCGACCGGCCCGCGGCGTCCTGGCTTGCGCCGGTGGGCGAGGCAGGGAGGCGGGACGCCGTTCACCGCCCAGGCGATCATGTGTGCCGTGTCGCGGGTGTGCACCCAATCGGCCAGCGGGTGCCGATCGCGCTCCGTTGGCTGGAGCGTTGCGGCGATGACGCGGTCCGCGTCCATGGCCGGATCGAGGAGGCGGAGGACCTCGGGGGCGGCGCCCAGCGCGAGGAGGCGATGCCGCAGATGACGGAGGACGCCTGCCTTCACGTTGGCCAACGGCCGCCGCCCAGTCTCCCAGCCCTGCCAGGTGGCGAGGTCGACGCTCATCGCTTCGGCTATGGCGACCTGTGTCCGGTCCGTGCTCTCCCGGGCGAGACGGAGGACGAACCCGGCGATCGTGCCCGTGGTCGTACGCCCACGCGTCACTCTGCTCGCGGCCATGCCGCCCCCTGGGCCCCTCGGTCGACCAACCCGTACTCAGGATCAGTCCTACCGCATTCACGGTGACCGTAGCGTGTAGTTCGACGGCAGTCGCTCTCTGTCATGAAGGAGGCCATGATGGATACCGCAGTGGAGACCGACGTTCGGCCCTGGGGGGCGGTCGGCTTGCCCCCTACCCGACCACCACCCGCCGCCCGTTCGTATCGGTGACGCTCGACCCCCAGTCCCAACTCGGCGTCTACACCGACCGTGACGGCCGGCCGGTCGAAATAGGCAAGCACGGGACCGGCAAAGGCACCGAGACGAGTACCTACACCAATCTGGACTCCGCGCCCGACCAGGGACACGACCAGGACTCCGAACAGGACTGACCCATGGCCGACCAGAGGCCGGTGCTTGTGGCCACGGAAGCGGACGACTGCACCGCCGACATGGTGATCACCGAGCTGAACAGGCGGGAGGTGCCGGTGGTCAGAGTGAACCCCGCCGACATGGGCCCGGGCCTGACAGTCTCCGCTCGGTTCGGTAGCTGCCCGGCCCCCGTGGCCGGGCACATCCGCACCTCATCGAGGAGCGTGGACCTGACCCGGATCCGGTCGGTGTACTGGCGCCGCCCGACCTGGCCCACCTTCGAACACCTGGGCCCCGACGACGCGCGGTACGCCGTGGCCCAGACCCGCTACGGTCTCGGCGGCATCCTGTACGCCCTCGACGCTGCGCTGTGGGTCAACCACCCCCAACGCAACGCTGCCGCCGACTACAAGCCGGCCCAACTCGCCCTCGCACACAGGCTCGGGCTCGCTGTCCCGCCGACACTGGTGACCAACGACCCCGACGCGGCACGGGCGTTCGTCACCCGCTACGACCACGTCATTTACAAGACGCTCCGGTGGACGCCCTACCAACGTGCGGGAGTTCCCCTCACTGGGTGGGCCGACCTGGTGACCGCGGCTGAGCTGGACGAGAGCGTGGCCGTGGTGCCGCACCTGTTCCAGGCCGCCATCGACAAGGTGGCCGACCTTCGCGTGCTGATCGTCGGTCGCCAGATCTTCGCCGTACGGATCGAGTCGGGGATGCTGGACTGGCGCAAGGACTACTCTGCCCTGGTCTACCGCGTGGTGGAGCTGCCCGATCGGGTGGCGAAGGCGCTTCTGGCCTACCTTGACCACTTCGGCCTGGTCTCGGGGAGCTTTGACCTCGCCGTGGGGCGGGACGGCCGCTTGTGGTGGCTGGAGTTGAACCCCAACGGACAGTGGGGCTGGCTAGAGGAACCCACCGGCCTTCCGATGTCCGCCGCCTTCGCACACCTGCTGACACAGGGAGTCACGCCATGACCGACACCACCCTTGAACGGCGCGCCCTCGCTGAGCGCCTCGCGCGAGCGGGCGTGCTCACCAGCCCCGGCTGGCGGGCCGCGGTGGAAGCGGTGCCGCGTGAGCTGTTTCGTCGCCCCGGGGTGTTTCTCCCCGTGGGTGGCGGCCGGTGGCGTACGGTCACGGCGTCGGGGACCGAACCGGGGGAGTGGGTACGGATCGCCTACCGCGATGAGTCACTCACCACCCAACTCGACGGGCAGCTCACCGCAGACCAGGCAGGTGACCTCGTGACAGGCTCCCCGACCTCCTCGTCCACCACCCCGGTCACCGTCGTGGACATGTTGGAGAAGCTGGAAGTGGAGGAGGGACACCGGGTGTTGGAGATCGGCACGGGCACCGGCTACTCGGCCGCCCTGCTGTGCTTCCGACTCGGTGAGGACAACGTCACCACGGTCGAAGTCGACCCGTACGTCGCAGCCCGTGCGGATGCCGCCCTGGAGCTGGCCGGCTTCTCGACGTGGACCGTCATCGGAGACGGGCTCCTCGGCCATCCCCGCCGGGCACCGTACGACCGCACGATCGCCACCTGCGCGGTACGCCGCATCCCCCATGCCTGGATCAGGCAGACCAAGCCGGGTGGCATCGTGCTGGCCACGGTCGGCGGTTGCTGGCACTACGGCACCGGACTGGCCAAGGTCACGGTCGCCGCTGACGGCACCGCCCACGGCCAGATCATCGGCCGTAGCTCCTTCATGCAGGCCAGGTCCCAGATCCAGGTGCCGATCGGCGGTGACCTCTCCGCGCGTACCGCCTACCCGGACAGCGAGCGTGCGACCCAGGTGTCCCCAGTGCTGCTGGACGAGTGGATGCCGGCCTTCCTCGCCCAACTCTCCACCCCCGGCGCGCACCTCACCCGCGCCACGTCGGCGGGCGGTCAACGGCTCTACCTCTTCGACCCCGACCGCGAGTCCTTCGCTTCTTTCACCCAGAACGACACCGGCTGGACGGTGCGCCAAGGCGGTCCGCTGACCCTGTGGGACCGGATCGAGCGGACCCTCACCGCATGGTTGGCCGCGGGCAGTCCCGACATCACCGCGGTACGCGTGCACATCAGCCAGAGGACCCACACCTACTGGATCGACGGCCACCCCGCCCTCCGCTGGCAGCACCACCTCGGCTGAGCGGGGGCGGACGCCTGGCGTATCCGCTCACCCACCCCCACCCCGAACCACCGAGAACGCCCCCGCCGCGGCGGCCAGGGTTGCTGCCGTTGCGGCGCGTTCGGGGAGGTGGGGGTCCGGGGGTGTGCGGAGGAGGACCAGTTGGTGGTAGATGGGGGCCGTGGCGAGGAGGAGTAGGGCGTGGGCGTCCGTGTGGGGGGTGGGGAGTTCGCCGCGCGCTCGCGCGCGTTCGATGAGGACCTCGCACTGGGCGTAGCGGTCCGTCCACAACCGGGTCTGGGCGCGGGCAGCCCGTTCGAAGTGGAACGAGGCGGCCATCAGGGCCACCGCGAACGACGGGCGGACGAGCAGGGAGTCCTGGATCTCCTGGTTGAGGGCGGTCAGGTCGCCGCGCAGCGAACCGGTGTCCGGCGGTTGCCAGTCGATTTCGCCGGTGGCGTCGATGAGGTCGACGAGGAGGCCGCCGACGTCGCGCCACCGCCGGTAGACCGTGGCGCGGTGCACCCCGGCCCGGGTCGCGACGCCCTCCATCGTGAGGCTCTCGTGGCCGTTCTCGGCGAGTTCGGCGCGCACCGCGTCCAGGACCTGGGTGCGGACCCGGGCGGAGCGACCGCCGGGGCGGCGGTCCGACGGGGTGTCCGACGGCGTGTTCAACGGAGTGTCCAGAGGCTCTGTCATCGGCGATCCGTATTCGGTTGAGCGCGGCGGAGGGGTGTGCCAGCATCTTAACGCGACACTTGTCGCCGAAGAGTCGCCAGAGAGGAACCACCCACCGCAATGCCCCCCGTGCCTGCTGTCCCTGCCCTCCCCGCCGATCCCACCGTGCTCCACCCCATGCCCGAGCATCCGCGCGTGGTGCTGCTCAAACCGCTGGTGACATCGCCGCTGATCGAGGTCGGCGACTTCTCGTACTACGACGACCCGGACGACGCGACCGCGTTCGAGACGCGCAACGTCCTCTACCACTACGGGCCCGAACGGCTCGTCATCGGCAGGTACTGCGCCCTGGGGACCGGCACCCGCTTCATCATGAACGGGGCCAACCACCGCATGGACGGCCCGTCCACCTTCCCCTTCCCCACCATGGGCGGCTCCTGGGCGGAGCACTTCGACCTGATCACCGACCTGCCCGGGCGGGGCGACACGGTCGTCGGCCATGACGTCTGGTTCGGGCACGGCGCCACCGTCATGCCCGGCGTGCGCATCGGCCACGGGGCGATCGTCGCCGCCGGCGCCGTCGTCACCGCCGACGTTCCCGACTACGGCATCGTCGGCGGCAACCCCGCCCGGCTCATCCGTACCCGCTACGACGCCGCGGACGTCGCCCGGCTGCTCGCCGTGGCCTGGTGGGACTGGCCCGTGCAGCACATCACCACGCACCTGCGGACGATCATGTCGGGAACCGTCGACGAGTTGGAGGAGGCCGCCGCGCAGCTCGACCGGCCCTGACGGGGCTCGGTGTGGGGGCTGATACGCCGTGACTTCCCCGCGCTGTGAGCCTCGCCGGCTGCCGCCCTCAGGGTTGGACTGTTGCCTCCAGGGTTGGAGCCGATCCTCTTCAGGACAGGGGAGTGGCGGGGGGCTACTGCTCCGGCCGGGACCGTGGGGGTAGGCCGGGGCGGTGGTGGCCGGGGTTGGCCCCTGTGCCCGTGCCCGTGCCCGTACCGGTGTCGATGTCGGTTGCCGTGCCAGGCCAGCCAGCGGGCAGCGTGTAGTGCCAACCCTCCTGCCAGTTGAAGGGGGCGTCGACCAGCTCTTCGATCACGGCTCCGGTCAGCAGGCAGTCGAGCGCCCACTTGTTCGCCGAATGTGCGATCAGGAGTACGCGCCGGCCGTCCTGGACCCCGGCCAGGTCGTGGAGGAAGTCGTTGGTGGCCCGGATGACCTGGCGGTAGCTCTGGCCGCCCGGGTAGGGGGTGTCGATGCGCCGGGCGCGTTCGGCCGCCACCACGGAGACCGGGCCGCCGTTGAGTTCGCCGTAGTCACACTCGCGCAGCCTGGGGTCCCGGTGCACGGGGACCGTCGTACCGGCGAAGGCGATGTCCGCGGTCTCTACGGCGCGGTGCAGGTCGGAGACGTAGACGGCGGCCAGGCCGGTGTCGCGGCGGCGGGCGCCGAGTTCGGCGGCGAGGCGCCGGCCCCGCGCGGACAGCCGGCCCGGCAGCCAGCCGGACGCGATGCCGTTCTCATTGTCCTCGGTCAGTGAATGGGTCTCGTAGATGAGGTCGACTGCCATGCGGGGACTCCGTTCCGTGGGGCGGGCTCGGGCGTCGGGTGGCGGTGGGCGGCGAAGGTGTCCGTGGGTGTCTCCGCCCTGCGGTCCGTGTTGGGTGTGCTACTTGCCGTACGGCACGGGGCGGGGCACACCCTCGCTCCGGTGTACCGCCCGCCACGCCGCCAGCGCTTGGGGCCATCCATCCGATCGTGCCGTGCGCGGCGTCTGCCGTCTGCGGCCTGGCCGCGCCATCTGTTGTCAACTACCTGTCGTGTACTTCCTGCGGCCCACTCCCCGTGCCCCCTGCGGTCTGTCGACTGGCCCCAGTCGCCCGTCGCCATCACGGAGGTGCGCGCCCGGCAAGGGTGGCGAAGCCTCCTGGTCGCGGGCCCGGCGGGAGGGACTTTCGTCGGATATGCGGTGGGTCGAGAGACCTCGCGTATCACGGCCGTATCACCGGAGCATCCGCAGCGGCGCGGGAAGCGGAGCGGGCTTGTTCGGATGTCGAGCGGTCGGTAACACTCACGATGCAACGACGAGAGCTGGCCGACCGAAGCTGGTGAACACCTCGCATGCCGGACTACCTGATGCCGCGGAAGCCGCCGCTGGACGCGCCACCGGAGTTGGCTCAACTGTCGCCGGACGCAGTGGAGTTCGCCCAGGCCGCCGCGCTCATCGGAGAGGCGTTCACGCTGCAAGAGGTCGCTCGCGTGCAGTCGGTGACGGCGCTGTCCATGATGGCGGCGCTCGAAGAGACCATGGCGGCGGGCGTGATCGGATTCACCGGGAACGGGTTGACGTTCCGCTCGCCAGGCCTGCGCCACACGCTCAACGCCCGGATTCCCGCCCGCGTCCGGCAGGCCCTGCTGCGGGGCGCCTCGTTGCACCGGCCCGCCGGGTCGGCCGCGGTAGCACCGGACCCCGACGACCGTCCCCGGCCGCCCGTCACCACCGGGTGGGCGGCGCCGGCGGCCCGCGCGCCCGACCAGACACCGGAGCCCCTGGTCTCGGCCCTGCTGCTCTGTCGGGAGGGCCCCGGCCGGCCGCTGGACGCGCACACCGTCGCGGCGTTGAGCCGGGCCCTTGACCGGGCGCCCGAGCCCGTCGACGGCACGCCGGGCGACGGCGGTGACCTCGCGCGGATACTCGCCCTCTTCGGCTCGGGCGAGTCGGAGCAGCGGGAACGGGCGAAGGCACTGGTCGCGACGGGGGAGCGCAGTATCGCCACGGTGGTCGCCGCCCTGGTGCTGACGAATCTGGACTGGGTCGCGGGCCGGGTCGACCAGGCGCTGGAGTGGTGCCGTGCGGCGCTCCGGTTGGACCAGGGTGTGCTGCCCCTCGCATGGCGCCCGTACCCGCTGCTGACGCTGTCCGTCATGCTCATCCACCTCGGCCGCTTCTCGGAGGGCGCGGCGCACCTCGCCCGTACCCGGCGACTGGCCGAGCGGCTCGACCACGCGTGGGCGCTGGCGGAGGCGTCGATCACCCGCGGCCGGCTGCTCGTCGGCATGGGACGTACGGAACAGGCCGAGGCGGAGATCCGGGCGGGGGTGGCCCGGGCACAACGGGCCGACGCCCATGTTGCCGCCGCCCAGGGCCTGTCGTTGCTGTCGCACGTGACGCTCGACCAGGGCCACTGGTCGGAGGCGGCGGACCAGATCTGGCAGGCCCGCTCGGAGATCATGGCCCAACCCGGTGCGCTGGTGCGCCACGACTGGGCCGACTTCCGGGTGACCGCGGCCGGCATGGACGCCGCCGGGGCGGTCGGGCTGCTGGTGAAGCGGTTTCCGCAGCTCCTGACCAAGACCTCCGTGCTGTTGCTCGATCCCGGGCGGGCCGCCCATCTGGTGCGGCTGTGCCGGGCCGCGGGGGAGACGGCGCTGGCCGAGGCGGTCACCCGGCGGGTGACGCGGCTCGCGGACCAGAACCCCGGGTACGCGGGGATCGCCGCAGCGGCCGGGCACGCCCGGGGGTTGCTGCACCGGGACGTCGACGCGCTGGAGTACGCGGCCATCGAGCACAGCGTTCCGTGGGCAGCGGCGGCGGCCAGCGAGGACCTGGGCACCCTGTTCCTGGAGCGGCCGGCGGAGCGGTTCGTCACGCGCCGACACCTGGGGGCGGCGTTGGAGGGGTACCGCTCCATCGGCGCCTTCGCCGCCGTCACCCGGGTCGAGACGCTGCTCAGACATGTGGGGAGCGGCGGGCCGCAGCAGACCCGGCGGGGTGCGCAGACCGTGGCCCCCGCGCCCCCGTCCGCGCCGGCTCCGGTGCCCGCCCCTGCTCCCTCGCCCGCTCCGACCTCCGCGCCCGCGCCCGTACCCGCCCCTGCGTCCGTACCCGCCCCTGCCTCCGCCCTCGCACCCACACCCGCGGCCACACCCACACCCGCGGCCGGCCCGGCCAGGCGGCTGGGCCGGACGGGTGGCACCCGGCCGCGAACCGAGTTGACGGAGATCGAGCACCGCATCGCGAGCCTGGTCGCGGAGGGCCTGACCAACCAACAGGTGGCCAACCGGGTCGCCCGCTCCCCGCACACCGTCAATTACCACCTGCGCCAGATCTACCGGAAGCTCAATGTGGACTCCCGGGTCAAGCTGGCTCGTGCGCTGAACTGAGCGGAGTGGGTGCACCGGCGGGTGGCTGTGCCGGGCCGGGCCCCGTGCTCGGCCGTGCCGTGCCGTGCCGAGTTGGGTTGGGTTGGAGCAGGCCGGGGGCCAAGCAGGGTGTGTCGTACGTGTGGGGCGGTTCGCCCGACAGATGCCAGTGGTGCCCGGGGTCCGGACCTGTCGGTGGTGCCCGCGGCTCAGGCACCACCGGCAGGCGACTGCGGCGCTGCCGCGCAGTCCTACCGCGTACCGCCGTGCCCTTGCAGGGGCGCCCTCCCCGACTGTCGACGGCTCGGCTACGGGCGTGTCGCGGCGGTGTGGATGCTCCTATAGACGTCAGGCGGGGATTCGGGTCTCCTGCGGATAGGTCCCGTTGTTCAGCTCCGGGCTCTGCACCAGGATCTTCCGCTCCAGGGTGCGCAGGAACTGCGAGGGTTCGATCCCGAGTTCCTTCGCGAACTTCCGCCGGATCTCCCGGTAGGCGTGCAGCGCGTCCACCTGCCGGCCGGACCGGTAGAGGGCCGTGATGAGCTGGAACTGAAGGCGCTCCCGGAACGGGTAGGCGGTGGTGTGGGCCATGAGTTCCGGCAGGATGTGATGGTGCCGGCCGAGCCTGAGTTCCAGGGCGAAACAGTGCTCGAACGTCCCCACGCGCTTCTCGTCGAGGCGGGCCGCCGCGGCCCGCAGCAACGGGCTGGTCAGTCCTTCGGCGGCCGGGCCGCGCCACAGGTCGAGTGCGGTGCGCAGCAACCGTACGGCCTCCGCACGGTCCCCCGCGGCCTCCACCTTCCGCGACGCGTCCAACAGGTCGCTGAAGCGGTGCGCGTCGACCCGGTCCCGGGCCACGGCCAGGCGGTAGCCGTGGCTTTCGGTGCTGATCAGACCCGGTGTGCCCGCCTCGGTCAGCCGGCGGCGCAGCCGCGACACGCAGATGCGCAACTGGGCGTCCGCGGTCTTGGGCGGGTGGGCGCCCCAGATGCCTTCGATGAGCCGGCCCGCCCCCACGGTGTTCCCGGCGTCCAGCGAGAGCATGGCGACGAGCGTCTGCTGCCGCACTCCCGCGATGCTGATCCGCCGGCCCGCCACCAGGACTTCCGAGGTGCCGAGAAGACCGAAACAGGGCCCCGAGTCGAACCGTTCCAGTTGCATACTGCTCCCTTGGCGATCCGATGAGTGACAAAGCAGCACGGTCATGCCGTCGTGCGACGGGGCGGACGTCGGCCGAGGACGTCGGCCGGAACTGCGCGTGGCCCGGTTCTCCGAGGAAACGTCCGCCCTGGTCGAAGAGAAGGGTGCGGAGGGGAACCGCCTGACAGAAGGAACTGCTCCACGGGTACGGGAAGCTTCTGTTCGACCCATGCGGGCAACGGCGACCGGGGTGCTGCTTTATCGACAAGGGTAAGCCGTGCAGTGTCTCGGCCACCTTGTCCAGGACCATCTTGGCGTAAATGCACTGGCCCGTTTGCTGTATGCGGCGGCGGATCGGCAGGGCCGAGGCCATCCGGACGACGGGGAACGGGGAAATCCGGCCATGCCGCTACCAGGCGGTTTCGGCCGCCCCAGGGTGTGCGCGGCGGTCGTCTCGTACGTTCCGGCGCGGACTCTCGGGCGGTGCCGGGCGGTGCCGGGCGGTGCCGAGCGGGGCCGTGCAGGGTGTGTCACGTCCGTGGGGGCGGCGGGCCGTGGACGGTGGGTGCCGAAACCACTCGAAGAGGTAGGTGGTTCGCGGCCGTCCCTACTCGGTCGTGCGGTGCCCGGGGCGGGGCGGGGTGGTTACTGTCGCGGCACGGGTGCGGGAAGGGGATCGTCCGCGGTCACCAGGGCAACCGCCGGGACGAAGGGGGCCCCAGGCGGAGAAGGCGGAGGTGTACGCCCGTTCCGACGGCGAGGCGCGACGGGCAGGCCCGACGCCGCGTACGGGCAGGGTGCAACACCCGTACTCGACTCGTACCCGTACTGCCCCGACCGTGTCCGACGTGCCGTGCGCGCCCTTCCGATGAGCGAAAGGAACAGCACTGTGCCCCAACCCGCCTCGGGCTCCGTCGATCTGGAAGAACTCCGCAGCTTGCTGGCCGTCACCTTCGAGCTGCCGCCCGCGGAGGTCACCGACGACGCGCAGTTCGCCGAGGACCTCAACGCCGACTCGCTCGCCGTCCTGGAGATCGTCACCCGGCTGGAGGACCGGTACGGCGTCGCCGTCTCGGACGAGGAGTTCACGAACGTCACCACCCTGCTCAGCGTCCGTGAACTGGTCCGGCGCAAGCTCGCGCAGGCATGACCACACCCCGATCGGCGGCCCGCCGCTGTCCCAGGTCACCGGCGGCCTTGCCGGCGCATCGACCGGGCCGCGGTGACGCACAGGACGAACCGGCGAACCCACCCAGCCGGCGAACCAACCGAACTAACCGCACCAGCCGAGCTATCCGAGCCAACCGCACCAGGCGAGCCAACCGAGACAGCCGGAGCGAAAGGAGAGGCAGGCGATGACGGTCCACACCCCTTCCGGTACGGGCCTCGGCCGGGGCCCGCTGGCTCCGCGGCGCCCCACGGCAGCGGCCAGCAACGGCGCGGCGCGGGGGTCCGCGGGCCGTCCGTGCGCCGATCCGACCCGTACGGGCGGCCCACCCGAGGTGCCGGAGGACTTCTGCACCGAGGTGTTCGCCTCGCTGCGGCGCAAGGACCAGCGGCGCAAGGCCCGGCAGTACCTGTACGGACTGCTGGCGGCGCAGGGCCGCAAGTCCATCAGGAACGTCGCGGCGGTCACGGGCGATCCGGCGGCGGCGCAGAGCCTGCACCACTTCATCGCCGACTCGACCTGGGACTGGCGTCCCCTCCGCGCGGCCCTCGCGGCCTGGGCCGAGCGACGGCGGCCGGCCCGTGCGCTGGTCGTACACCCGCTGACCATCCCGCGGGCCGGAAACCAGTCCGTGGGTGTCGACCTGCTGCCCGACCCGCGGCACCGGAAGACCTTCCACGGCCAACTCGCGTACGGTGCCTGGCTCGCCTCCGCCGAACTGGCCGTACCGGTCAACTGGCTGCTGTACCTGCCGGAAGGGGTCGCGCCCGCCGCCGGGCGGGGTTCGCCGGCCGCCGGCGGCAACGGTACGCAGGGGTGGGCCGCGACGGCCGCCCTCACCACACCCCGTGACGTGGGGGTGAGCGGCAAACCGGTGGTGCTGAACGTGCCGGGCAGCGCGAACCGGGCCACCTTGGCGCGGTTCGCCTACGACGCGACGCCGGTCCTGGCCAGGGCCGCGCTCGACACCCGGCTCACGGTGGCCGACCTCGGCATGCCCGGCTACCGGCGCGGCTGCTTCTCGGCGCAGGTCATCCTGGAGGCTGCGCGCAGCGCCCGGCAACCCGTGTGGCACACGGCAGGGGACGACCCGCGGCCCGCGACTCCCACCCTGGCCGTCGCGGTGCCGGTCCGGCTGGCGGAGGAGGCAGCGGCCGGTGCGCGACGGCTGTTGGTCGGCGAGTGGGCGGACCCGGCCGGGCCACCCGAGCGCGTCTGGGTGACGGACCTGGTCGACACGCCCCTGCAACGGCTGGTGGAGTACGCAGATCTGGCCCGCCGCGTCGACCACGACGTGGCCCGGGCCGTCGAATCGGTCGGGTTGCGCGACTTCAGCGGCAGGTCGCTGGCCGGCTGGCACCGGCACGTCACGCTGGCGTCCGCCGCCTACACCGCCGCCCGGCACGGCCGCGAACCGTCCGCGACCGCCAGCGCGGGCGGGACCGGATACCAAGACCGTGGGGCACCGCCGGCCAGTACCGTGCCCACCCGCCCCCGGGTCGGATCGCCAACGCCTGCTCCCTGACCGACAGGCGCGCGCCACCGTCCCCACCGTCCCCACCCCTCTAGCCGGATCGGATACTTGAGCCATGAACACGCTGATCCTCGCCACGCGCAACGCGGGCAAGCTCGTCGAGTTGAAGACCATCCTCAGCGAGGCGGAGCTCCCGTACGACCTGGTGGGCGCGGATGCTTATCCGCACATCCCGGACGTGCCGGAGACCGGGACCACCTTCGCCGCGAACGCCCTGCTCAAGGCCCATGCGCTGGCCCGCGCCACCGGGCTGCCCGCCATAGCCGACGACTCCGGCATCAGTGTCGACGTGCTCAGTGGGGCGCCCGGCATCTTCTCCGCCCGCTGGGCCGGCCGGCACGGTGACGACGAGGCCAACTGGCGGTTGCTCCTGGCACAGTTGCAGGACATCGCCGATCCGCACCGCACCGCCCGGTACGTGTGCGCCGCCGCGCTCGCCCTGCCCGACGGTACGGAACGGGTGACCTTCGGGGAGTTGCCCGGCGTGCTGCGCACCGGGCCCGAGGGCACGGGTGGCTTCGGCTACGACCCTGTCTTCCAGCCACTGGGCGAGACGGTGACCGCGGCCCAACTGGACGTCGAGCGCAAGAACGCCATCAGCCACCGGGGCATCGCGTTCCGCGGGCTCGTCCCGCACATCAGGGAACTGGCCGGCTGAGCCCCGGCCGAGCAACCCACCGGCGTACCTACCGAACTGCCGGTCGAGCCACCCACCCGGCAGGCCCATCGACGTAACTGCCGACTTGTCGGTCGAGCAACCCATCTACGTACCTGCTGAGCAACCCACCGGGTGACCCATCGACGTCATGCGTGGGCCGGGAATGTCCCTTCCCGGCCCACCATGCCCTTCTCGACACCGCTCGACACCCGTACGAGAAATTCCCGAAGCCGCTACCTGCCACCCCCGCGCGCCAAATTCAGCGGGGCCCTTCGGCATGCCCGAATGGAAATAGGTAAGCCCTTTCGGGAACGGTCGGACGGAGAATGCGAACACCCTTCCCCAACCTGACACATCACGCCACCCATGCTTTACAGAGCCAGCCATCCAGGCAAATGATCGAAAGGTAATTCCCGTTCCCGTGCATTCATGGCATCCAGGGGTTGGAACGCATACGCGGAACGGGTGCGGAAACTGGCGCGACAACCAGAGAGAGGACGCACGGATGAGCCGCTTCGAGGCCATGTGGGATCGCTTCTGGACCGACCTTCCCCCGACGCCGGGCGCATCGCCCTGGGACGTGGATCCCACCTATGTGGCCCACGCCCACGTGCACCTGTTCGGCAGTGTGCTCGACCCGACGAAGCCCGTCATCGACGTCGGCTGCGGGGACGGCGCGCAGACCGCGGCCATCGCCAGCCACTTCGACCGGGTCATCGGCGTGGACGTGGCGCCCAGCGCGGTGGAGCGGGCACGCAAGCACCACAGCGCGCCCGGCGTCGAATACGAGCAGCTCGACCTGCTCCAGCCCGAGCAGGCCGCGGCGCTGCACGAGCGGATCGGCGACGCCTCGCTGTACGTCCGCACCGTCCTGCACGCCTTCACCCCGGACGAACTCGACCGCGCGGTGACCTCCCTGGCCCACCTGGTCGGCACCACCGGCGGCGCCTTCTTCTACGAGCTCGCGCCGGCCAGCAGGGACTTCATCCTCGGCCAGCTCAAGGGCTCGGGCGGCCCCGCGGAGAAGTTCGGGTTCGTCTTCGACCGGGTCCCGCTGCCCGTCGCCCGCGAGGACGACGCGCTCCAGCGCAAGCTGGAGGCCGCCGGCTTCGACATCGTCTCCACCGCCCCGCTGGACTACCAGGGCACGGTCACCACGGACGGTCGGCACGTGAACGTCCCCGCCTTCTTCGTCATGGCCCGCGCCCGCGCCGCACAGTGATTCCGAGCACGTCCCACGCGATGTGAACCCCGACCGGCATCGACCTTCTCTTTCCGCGCGGCGCGCCCAGGTGCCCCAGCGGGCCGGAATCCTCCCGGACCGCTGGGGCACACCGGGCGTTGTCTGAAGGGGCGGTCACCATTCGGCGGGCCCGCATTTTCCGGTGGAATGGACATGGGAATACCTGACACATTAATCAGACCGCGGTTGATGGCTTGTCACATGCCGCTTAGCGTCATTCCCATGGGAAATGTGATTTCGGTCAACACGGGCCCGATCGTCCCGGCTGAATTCGCCAGGCGCCGCGGCAGGTCGGCCATCAAGAAGCTCCCGACCACGGGCCGCGTCAAGGTGGGCCCGCTCGGCCTTGAGGGCGACGAGCAGGCCGAGTACTTCCACGGCGGCGAGCTCCAGGCGGTCTACGCGTACGCGCGCGAAGACCTCGACTGGTGGTCGGAGCGCCTGCAAAGGCCGCTGCGCAACGGCGTATTCGGGGAAAACCTCGACCTCATCGACTTCGACGCCAGCGGGGCCGTACTCGCCGAGAAGTGGCAGGTCGGCGAGGTGCTTCTGCAAGTCATGGCGCCCCGCATGGCGTGCGGCACCTTCGGCGGCTGGATGCAGGAGACGGGGTGGGCCAAGCGCTTCAACGGCGCCCGCCGCCCCGGCGTCTACCTCCGGGTGCTGGAGGGGGGCAGCGTCGCGGTCGGGGACCGGGTCGAGGTGGTGTGGCGCCCCGCCAAGCACGTGACGGTCGCGGAGGCGGTCGGTGCCATCCTCGATGAGCAGGACGTGCTCCGGCGCATCACCACCATGGCCGACGAAGAGCCCGAGTGGGACCGCGCCGCCATGATGTTCCACGTATCGAACCGCACCAGGAACCGCGCCGCAGCAACGAGCACCACCACCCCGGAGAACGCCACCGCCGGCACCCCGGCCCCCAGCGGCACTTCGGCCCCGGCCGCCCCCACCAGCAACCCAGCGCCGGCCACCACCGGCAGCCCGGCCACCACGACGGGCACCCCGACCACCTCGGCCACAGCCCCATCCACCTCGACCACCTCGGCCACAGCCCCAACCACCCCAACCACCCCGGCCGCAACCCAGACCCCCACCGGCCCGGCGCCGAAAGCCCCGACAACCCCGACGACTTCGGCAACCCAAGCAACCCAAGCCGGCCCAGCAACCCAAGCACCCCCGGCACCCCCCACCCAGCACGCCGGGCAGGAGGCACCCGCGACACCTGGCCGCCCCGCCGGAGCCGTCGATGCTTGACGTATTCGGTGACTTCAGCCAGGACGACCCGGCCACCGCGCTCGCCGAGGCGGCTGCCGGCTGCCCGTACCAGGCGGCGGCCGAGAACGGCGGCATCTACGCCTTCCGCGCCGACGACGTACGCCACATCATGTCCAGCCCGCAGTTCTGGTCCCAGCGCTCCACCGACCTGCGCCTGGCCCACCTCCCGGACGCGGACCGCGAGCGGCGCGCCCGGCTCAAGGCGTTCTTCGCCCACTGGCCCGTCTTCTCCGACTCCGACTACCACAAGCGCATCCGCCTGGTCACCCTGCGCCTGCTGCGCGGCATCGTCACACCCCAGGTGCGCGCCAGCTACGCCCGGGTGGCCGACGAACGCCTGGCAGCCGTGGGCGGGGCGCCCTTCGACTGGCTGACGGAGGTGGCCCGCCCGCTGGCCCGGGGGGTCGTCGCCGCCATGACCGGCCAGGCCGGCGCGCCCCCCCTCATCGAACTGAGCCGCGCCGTGATGGACGAACTCGCCACGGCCCGCCTCGACATGGAACGGATCGAGCAGGCACTCGCCTCCGTCGAGGGGCGGCGCGACTGGCTGGACGCGGCACGCGCGGCGCCCCCGACACCGTTCGTCGCCGGCATCGCACGCCTGTGGGACGACCCCGACTTCGGCCCGGAAACCGCCACCGCCCTGCTCACCCAGGTCGTCACCGGGGCGCACGATCCGACGCTCGCCGCGCTGTGCGTGGTGGGGGAGCGGGTCACCCACGACCAACTCGACCACCTCTTCCTGCCCCGGCTCAGGGAGGAGGTCTTCCGGCTCGCCACCCCCTTCAGGTTCGCCAGCCGCTACGCCCGCGAGCCGGTCACCGTCGGCCCCTACGAACTGGCCGTGGGCGACCGGGTCAACCTCTGCCTCGCCACCGCCAACCTGGACCCCGAACACCACCGGGACCCGCTGCGCGTCCAGGACCGCGGGGCCGCCGCACGCTCCCTCACCTTCGGTGCCGGCGACCACTACTGCCCCGGCGCGCCGCTGGCCCGCTCCGCCGTCGAAGCCCTGCTGGAGGCGCTGAAGCGGGCGGGCGTCGCGTTCCGCGCGGAGCACGTCGAGCGGGAACCGGAACTCCCCACCCTGCGCTACCGCACCCTGCGCGGACGCCTGGTGCGCCCCGTACCCGCGGCCCCCGGGCCGCCGCCCCCCCCCGCCCCCAGCCCCCCCCCCCCGGGCCCGCCCCCCCCCCCCCGCCCCCCACCCCCCCCCCCCCGCCCGCCGGCCGCCCCGGCCCCCCCCCCCCCCCCCC
>NZ_JBEHZD010000090.1:0-19333 GCF_040240285.1 Streptomyces sp. HSW2009
ATTCACTACTCACCACAGCCTGCTGCCCTTGGCGTGGCCCCCGGGGCGGGCCGCGGGGCGGGGCGGGCCGGCGCGCGCCCCCCGCCCCGGGGGGGGGGGGGGCGGGCGGGGGCCCGCCCGCGGCGGGGCGGGGGGGGGGGGGGGGGGGGGGGGGGGGGGGTTCGGGGGGGGGGGGGGGGCCGGGGGGGGGGTATGGCCCGGGGGGGTCACGCCGCCGGGGGCGGGGGCGCACGGCGCCCGGGGCGGGGGGGCGGCGACGCCCGCCCCGCGGCCGGAACGGCTCCCGGTAAGGGATACCTAAGTCACTTACACTGGCGGCGTGGCGACCACCGACTGGAAGAGCAACCTACGGGCGCGCGGTTACCGGCTGACCCCGCAGCGCCAGCTCGTGCTGGAGGCCGTGGACACCCTGGAGCACGCCACCCCGGACGCCATCCTCACCGAGGTGCGCCGGACGGCGAGCGGGGTGAACATCTCCACCGTCTACCGCACGCTCGAACTCCTGGAGGAGCTCGGCCTGGTCAGCCACGCCCATCTGGGGCACGGCGCCCCCACCTACCACGTCGCGGCCCGGCACCACCACCTCCACCTGGTGTGCCGGGACTGCACGGAGGTGCTGGAGGCGGACCAGGCCGTTGCCGAGCCGTTCACCCACCAGTTGCGGGAGAGCTTCGGCTTCGAGACCGATTTGAAGCACTTCGCGATCTTCGGGCGGTGTGCGAAGTGCGCCGGCGGTGGGGAGGGCGACGGGGAGTCGACAGCGGCGCCGTAGGCTGGAGGCATGCTGCGACCCACTCTCGTCAGTCCGCTGCTGTCCCTGCCCGGTGCCGTACCGGCGGAAGGCCCCGACGAAGGGGTCGCCGGGCACTACGGCGAGCTGTTCCGCGAGCAGCGCGCGCTGGCCGACGGCACCGGCTTCGTCGACCTCTCGCACCGCGGCGTGGTCACGGTCACCGGCGACGACCGGCTGAGCTGGCTGCACCTGCTGCTCACCCAGCACGTCAGCGAACTGCCCACCGGCCAGGCCACCGAGGCGCTGGTGCTCTCCGCCAACGGCCACATCGAGCACGCGCTGTACCTGGTGGACGACGGCACGACGACCTGGGCCCACGTCGAGCCCGGCACCCAGACCGCGCTGATCGACTACCTGGAGAGCATGAAGTTCTTCTACCGGGTGGAGGTGGCCGACCGCACCGCGGAGTACGCGGTCCTCCACCTGCCCGCCGGTTCGATCACCGAGGCCCCGGCGGACGCGGTGGTACGGGAGACGGCGCACGGCCGCGACCTGTTCCTGCCCCGCGCCGAACTGACCGCCTTCGCCGCCGCGCACGGCCCCGCCATCGGTGTGCTCGCCCACGAGGCGCTGCGCGTCGAGGCGCACCGCCCGCGGCTCGGCCTGGAGACCGACCACCGCACGATCCCGCACGAACTGGGCTGGATCGGCACCGCGGTCCACCTCCAGAAGGGCTGCTACCGCGGCCAGGAAACGGTCGCCCGCGTCCACAACCTGGGCAAGCCCCCCCGCCGCCTGGTCTTCCTCCACCTGGACGGCAGCGAAGTCCACCTCCCCCCGCACGGCACCCCCGTCCGCCTGGCCGCAGACGGCCCCGAAAGCCGCCAACTGGGCTTCCTCACCACCTCGGCCCGCCACCACGAACTGGGCCCCATCGCCCTCGCCCTCATCAAGCGCAACGTCCCGGTGGACGCACCACTCCTGGCGGGGACGACGGCTGCGGCCCAGGAAGTGGTGGTGGAGCCTTAGGGGGCTCGGTCTGGGGGTGGGCCGGCTGGTGGGTGGGGTGTCGAACGGCGCCACCGGCCCCACCGCGGACCGTGGCGAACTGCCACAATGCGCAGCGTGAGCGACGACGATCTGGCAACCGTCCTGGGCACTCGGGAGACCGCGGCGCTTGAGTTCAAGCGGACGGCCAAGCGCGAGGGCAAGCGCGGTGACGCCATCGGCAACGCGGTGTGCGCCATGGCCAACGACCTCTGCGGCAAGGGCGGCGGGGACATCCTCATCGGGGTGGACGACGCCGGGCGCCCCGTACCCGACGTGGACACCAGCGACCGCGCCCTCCTCGCCCTGACCGACCTGCGGGACGACGGGCGCATTCTGGACCGGCCCTCGTTCACCGTCCAGGCGGGCCGCTTCAGGGGCGAGCCTGTCGTCCACATCCGGGTCGAGGCGTCGGCCGCCACGCCCGTGCGGTTCGAGGGCGTGGTCTGGGTGCGCCCCGGGCCCACCACCCGGCGGGCCAGCCGGGAGGACGAGCGCGTCCTCTCCGAGCGGCGCCGCGCCAAGGACGGCCCGTTCGACTCCCGGGCAGTCCCGCACGCCGAGTTCACCGACCTGGACGTGGACCTGTTCCAGCGCTCGTACCTGCCGTCCCTGGTCGACCCCGAGGTGATCGAGGAGAACGGGCGCCCGGTGCTCCAGCAACTGGCCTCGCTGCACCTGGCCACGCCCGACGGCACGCCCACCGCACTCGGCCTGCTGACCGTCGGGCTCGACCCGGCCAGCCGGATTCCGGGGGCGTATGTCCAGTTCGTACGTTACGACGGCACGGACCTGGACGCGCCGATCGCGGACGAGCAGGCGCTGAACGGGAACCTGATCGGCACGGCGGCCCGGCTCGAACCACTGCTGCGCAGCAACCTGCGGACCCGTGTCGTCGGCGACGGCTTCCGGGAGACCTCACGGCCCGACTATCCACTGGAGGCGCTGCGCGAGCTCTGCATGAACGCCCTCATGCACCGCAACTACGAGACGTCGTACGCGCCCACCCGCATCGTCTGGTTCGAGGACCGTATCGAGGTGACCAACCCGGGCGGGCCGTTCGGGCAGGTGCGGGACGACAACTTCGACCGCGTCACCGACTACCGCAACCCCTCGCTGGCGGCGGCGCTCAAGGGGCTGGGCTACGTCAACCGCTTCGGCCGGGGCATCGGGCGGGTGCGGGCCGCGTTGGAGCGCGGCGGGAACCCGCCGGCCGAATACCAGGTCGACGACGCGTCCTGGGCCGTGACCATCCGGAGGGCCGCATGACCTCGATCGCGCTGTTCAACAACAAGGGTGGCGTCGGCAAGACGACCCTGGCCTACCACCTCGCGCACATGCTCAGCCGGCTCGGCCACAGCGTGCTCGCCGTCGACCTGGACCCGCAGGCCAACCTGACGTCCATGTGCCTGGACGAGGGCGAGATCGAGGAGCTGTGGCGCGCTCCGTCGGAGCTGATCGACCAGGGCGTGGCCGCGGCCACCCTGCCCGGTACCGGTCGGGTGCGCGAGGGACAGACCATCGCCGATGCGGTGGAGCCGATCCTGCACGGCACGGGCGATGTGGCCCCCGTACAGCCGGTGGCGCTGAAGTCCGGGCTGTGGCTGCTGCCAGGGAGCCTTGACCTCAGCCGGTTCGAGGACAAGCTGTCCAACGAGTGGTTCAAGTCGTTCGCCGGCGATGTCGCGGCGATCCGCACAACGACCGCCTTCCACCGGATCGTCGAGCACGTGGCCCGGTCCGTGGCGGCCGATGTCGTCCTCATCGACGTCGGGCCGAACCTGGGGGCCATCAACCGGGCCGCGCTCATCGCCGCCGACTGCGTGCTCATGCCACTGGCGGCGGACCTCTTCTCACTCAAGGGGCTCAGCAACCTGGGGCCCACGCTGCGGGAGTGGCGGCAGGGGTGGCGGTCGCTGGTCCTGCCCCGGGTGCCCGCCGGCATCTCCGCGCCGGCCGCGACGATGGCGCCCCTCGGGTACGTCATCATGCAGCCCGAGATGCGTCTCGACCGGCCGGTCAAGGCGTACGAGCGGTGGCTGGAGCGCATCCCGATGGTCTACTCGGCCGCCGTCCTCGACGGCGCCCCGTCCCCGGCACCGGGCGGCGACGATCCGTACCGCATCGCCACCTTGCGCAACTACCGCGGCCTGATGCCCCTCGCCCACGACGCCCGGAAGCCGATGTTCGACCTGAAGGCGGCGGACGGGGCGCTCGGCAGTACGCAGACGTACGTGCAGACCTGCTACCGCGAGTTCCGCGACCTCGCCGAGAGCGTGCTCCGGCGGGTGGACGAGGTGTGTTGAGGCCGGGGCAGAACTGCCGCGCAGGTGGCGGTGGGGCCCCAGTGGGCGGCGCCCCACAGTCCCCAGCCCCCTCAGACCTCCACCACCACCGTGAACGGCCCGTCGTTCGTCAAGGTCACCTTCATGTCGGCGCCGAAGCGGCCCGTTTCGACCTGGGCGCCGAGGGTGCGGAGGGTGGTGACGACCTCGGCCACCAGGGGTTCGGCCAGCTCGCCGGGGGCGGCGGCGTTCCAGGTGGGGCGGCGGCCCTTGCGGGCGTCGCCGTAGAGGGTGAACTGGCTGATGACCAGGAGCGGGGCGTTCGTGTCCGAGCAGGACTTCTCGCCGTCCAGGATGCGCACCGACCACAGCTTGCGGGCCAGTTGCGCGGCCTTGGCCGGGGTGTCCTCGTGGGTGACGCCGACCAGGACGCACAGCCCTTCGCCGACGATCTCGCCGACCGTCTCGCCGTCCACGGTGACCTTCGCTCCGTCGACCCTCTGTATCACAGCACGCATGCGCACCATGATGCCCTGCGGCCATCTGGGCTGTTCGGGTGTTCCCGCGCTGCGGACGGACCGCACAGAGTGGCACGATGCGTGCACGCGGTGCGTTATGTGGACAACGCGACCAGCTCGCGCACCGTTTGAGGGGACGGAAATCGCATGATGACACCCGGCGCCGGAGACTCTCCCGGCCCCGTACCCACCGCTCGACCCGCCGGGTCGGCCACGGCCACCCGGCCGGCGGGCGGGCGCCTCGGACCGCTGATGGAGGCGACCGTGACCGTGTTGGCCCTGGACGGACTGCGGCTGGCCGAGTTGCGTGCACTGCGGCGCGGTGCCCAGGCGGAGGAGGCTGACCTCAGCTACGTACGCCGACTGCTCCAGGGGCGGATCGACATCATCAGGGCCGAGCTGGCGCGGCGGGCCGCGCCGCGCGTGCCGGTGCCGGTCGCCGAGGCGCCGCGGACGGTCGTGGACCGGCTCTCGGAGATCCTGACCGACGGGCCGACCCGGCACCGCTCGTCGGCCCGGCACGTGACGCTGGGGGCGCCGCGCAGCGGCCCGTACCGGCAGCTCGCCGAGGAGATGTTGGCCGAAGTCGAACTGTCTGACCTGCGGGCCCGTACGAGCGAGGAGCTGGAGCTCGCGATCGGCCGGCTGACCGCGTACGAACAGCAGGTTTCCGGGCGGCGGCAACAGTTGCAGCGGACGTCGGACGACTGCGGGGCGGAAATCACCCGCAGGTACCGTGAGGGCGAAGCGCAAGTCGACGACCTGCTCCCGTGATCGGCGGGGAGGTCGCTCCCCCACCGCCCGCACAGGAACAGGAAGGCCGACGATGACCTCCTCCCCCGCCGACAGCCCCACCGACCGCCCGGCCGACCGCCCGAGCGCCGGCCCGACCGGCAGCCCCACCCCCAGCGGCCCGGCCGGCGCCGCCGACGGCCCCGCCACCTCGTCCGACGGCATAGCGCCGGTCCTCGCCGAGGTCGTGCGCTCCGGGTTCGTGGAGGGCCGGCACCGCGGGTCGCTCGTGGTGCTGGACGCCGACGGCGGCGTCGAGTGGGCGCTCGGCACGGTGGACGCCCCGGTCTTCCCCCGTTCCTCCAACAAGCCGATGCAGGCGGCTGCCGTGCTCCGCGCCGGCCTCGAACTGGCCGGCGAGCGGCTGGCCCTGGCCGCCGCCAGCCACTCGGGCGAGCCCTTCCACCTGGACCTGGTGCGCACCATGATCGCCGAGGCCGGGCTGCCGGACGGCGCCCTCCAGACGCCGCCCGACCTGCCGCTCGACCCGGTCGAGGCCGAGGCGTACCTGGCCGCGGGGCAGGTGCGGGAGCGGATCACCATGAACTGCTCCGGCAAGCACACCGCGATGCTCGCCGCCTGTGCGGTCAACGGCTGGCCGCTGGAGAGCTATCTGGCACCCGACCACCCGCTCCAGCAGCTCGTGCACGAGGGCGTGGAGGCGGCCAGCGGCGAGCGGGTGACCGAGGTGGGCGTCGACGGCTGTGGCGCGCCGCTCCTTGCGATCTCGCTGACCGGCCTGGCCCGGGCCTTCAGGTCGTTCGTGCTGGCCGCGCCCGGCACCCCCGAGCGGCGCGTTGCGGACGCGATGCGGGCCCACCCGGAGTACGTGGCGGGCACCCGGCGGGCGGACACCTGGCTGATGCGGGAGGTGCCGGGGACGCTGGCCAAGATGGGCGCCGAGGCGGTGCAGGCGCTGGCGCTGCCGGACGGCCGGGCCCTGGCCTTCAAACTCGACGACGGCGGTACGCGGGCCCTCGGCCCGGTGCTGGCCAGGGCCCTGGAGCGGCTGGGCGTGACCTCCCCGGTGGTGGCCCGCATCGCGGACGCGCCCCTGCTGGGCGGCGGCGAACGGGTCGGGGAGGTCCGGGCGGCGTTCTGAGCCGGGGAGTTCGTGGGGTTTCGGCTCGGGGGGTGAGCCGGGGGCTGCGGCTTGCGGCTGCGGCTGCGGCGGGCTCGACCCCGAGCTGCGGCTGCGGGGCTGTGTTGGCTGGCCGCGGCTGCGGGGCTGCGGGGCCACGGCGACTGACTGCGGCTGCGGGGCTGCGGCGGCTGACTGCCGGGTGGCCGCGCCGCGGTCCGCACCTGCGGGTCCCCGCCAGGACCTGCGGGTCCCCGCCGGGCGGTATCGATCCGTGCCAGCCGGCACTGATCGACGCTGGTCAGTGCTGCTCCGCGCCACGCTGCACCGCTCGGCGCTGGCCGAAATTCCGATGCGGTGGCCAATTAATCTCCCTAGCGTGCGGGCATGGCCCTAGACATTCGTACGCTCACCGCTGCCGACCTCCCCGACTGGCTCCTGACGTCCAGGATCGGCTTCCTCGGCTCCCCCGAGATCAGCGCGGAGGAGGTGGAGCTGCGGCGGCCCGGCATCGATCTCGACCGGACGCTCGGGGCCTTCGACGGCGACCGGTGCGTGGGGTGTTTCCGCAGCTTCGCGCAGGAGTTGACCGCGGTGGGCGGGGCGCCCGTGCCGGCCACCGCGATCACCAACGTGGGCATCCTGCCCACGCACCGCAGGCGGGGGCTGCTGACCGCGATGATGGACCGCGAGCTGCGGGCGGCCAAGGAGCGCGGCGACGCGCTGGCCACGCTGATCTCCGCCGAGTACCCGATCTACGGGCGGTACGGGTTCGGGCCCGCCACTTGGGTCAGCGAGTGGGAGGTGGAGATCGGCCGGGCGGGGCTCGACCCGGGCTACGTACGGCCGGGGGACCGGGCGCTGCGCTCGGGCAAGGGGCGGTTCGCGCGGATCACGGACCCCGGCGGGCGGGTGGAGTTGGTGGACGGCGCCGCGGTCCGGGAGCTCGGGCCCGTCCTGCACGAGCGGCTGCGGGCCGAGCGGCCCGGGATGGTCTCGCGGAGCGAGCGGGTGTGGCGGCTGGAGACCGGCGAGGTGCGCTATCCGTCGACCAACTGGAGGGAGCCGTTCCACGCGGTCTACCGGGCGCCCGACGGCACCGTCGACGGGCTGCTCACGTACTCCGTGGACGAGCGCTGGGAGTCGAAGCTGCCCGAGAACACGGCGCGGGTCCGCACACTGCTCGCCGCCTCGCCGGCGGCCGAGCAGGCGCTGTGGCACTACCTGTTCTCGGTCGACTGGGTGGTCCGCGTCGCCAGCGGCTTCCGCGCCCCGGACGACGTGCTGCCGCTGCTGCTCGGCGACCCGCGGGCGGCCGTGGTGAAGACCTACGCGGACTGGCTGTGGCTCCGCCCGCTGGACGTGCCCCGGCTGCTGTCGACGCGTACGTACCCCACCGAGGGCTCGCTCGTCATCGAGCTGCACGACGCCGCCGGGCTCGCCGGCGGGCGGTTCGCGCTGGAGGCGGGCCCTGACGGGGCGAGCTGCACGCCGACCGGCCGGGCCGCCGATCTGACCATGGACATCGGCGAGTTGGGCACGCTGTGGCTGGGTGACGAGTCGACCAGCCGGCTGGTCGGCCTCGGCCGCGTCGACGAGCACCGCACCGGAGCCGCCGCCGTGGCGGACGTCCTGCTGCGGACGGCCCGGCGGCCGTGGTGCCCGGACGTGTTCTGACCGGACGTGCGCTGGCCGGACGTGCGCTGAGGGGATCGGACGCGGGGCGGCTGGACGCGCCGGGGCTCCGGCCCACCCGCGGCTCCGGCCCACCCGTGGTACTCAGCCCGCGCAGGCCGAGCCGGTGCAGTCGTCCCCCGTGCAGCACGTGGCGTCGCAGCTCGTGCCGTTGCAGCCCGTGCCCTCGCAGTCGGACCCGGCGCAGCCGGTGCCGGCGTACGCGAGGGGCTCGGCGCCGCGCGCGATGCTGGTCGCGGTGCCGGCCGCCGCGCTGGCACCGGCGCCGGCGGAGCCCGTCGGGCGGATGCGGGCGGCGGCCCGGCCCGCAGCCTGACCACCAGCCCGGCCATCGGCCGAGTCGCCGGCCTGTCCTTCGGCCGGGTCGTCGGTGAGCAGCCTGCGGGGGCCGTTGCCCTCCGCGCCGAGTTGGTCGTACGGGTTGGCCAACGCGCAGCGGTCGATGGAGAGGCAGCCGCAGCCGATGCAGTCCGTGAGGTGGTCGCGGAGCTTCTCCAACTGGCTGATGCGCGTGTTCAGGTCCGCCTGCCAGCACTGGGAGACCCGCGCCCAGTCCTCGCGGTCGGGCGTGCGCTCCTCGGGGAGCAGGCCGAGCACGTCGCGGATGGTCGCCAGCGGGATGCCGACCCGCTGCGAGACCCGTACGAAGGCGACCCTGCGCAGCGTGTCCCGGCTGAACCGGCGCTGGTTCCCGCTGGTGCGACGGCTGCGGATGAGCCCCTGGCGCTCGTAGAAGCGCAGTGCGGACGCGGGCACGCCGCTGCGTTCGGAAAGCTCGCCGACCGTCAGTTCGTAGCGGTTCTTGGAAAGTTGGGTCATGCGACCCAGCGTAACTTGACCTCAACCATTGTTTAAGTCGGAGGCTCTTCACCACGGCACCGGAAGCGGCGGCTCGCCCCTCGCCCCGGACCGTGGCCCGCCCCCCCCCCCCCCCCGCCGGCCCCCCCGGGGGGGGGGGCCCCCCCCGCCCCCCCGGCCGGCCGGGGCCGGCACCTGGCCCTGCGCATCGGCCCCGGCCGGCTGTGTGACGAGTACGGTGGCCGCGCAGGTGACCGTCGTCAACAGGGCTGTCACCAGGGAGAACCGTCGTCGAGCCATGGTGCTGCTCCTTCGCTGTGAGGGGACGGGCGAGCCCCACGGACGCCCCCCATGCGGACGCGATCGGTCGTGACACGAGCGGTGCGGACGCGCCCCGTAGCGACGCGTTCGGTACGGCGCGCGTCGCTGCCCTGGCTGTCCTGGCCGTACAGAGCTGGCCGTACGGCCCTGGCGGTACGAGCCCGAGCCGGGCACACGGTGACCACGGGCGGGGTGGGGGGTGAGGTGGGGGTGGGGTCCGGCCGGGCGCGTGGGGGCACCGGCCGGTGCGGGTGTCGGTAGCGCACCGGCAACCACCAGCGAAGGTAGCCAGCGCGCCCCGCCTCCGTGGAGATGCCAACTCGGCATAACGGGGCGGGGCGCGCTGTCGGGCGAGCGGTCGAGCACGGGCGGACGAGCACGGGCGGACGGTGCGGCCAGCCGGTATGGCCGGTCTGCGGCGTGCGACCGGCAACCTGCGTCCTGCGTCCTGCGTCCTGCGACAGGGGTACGCGGCGTGGCCGGACTCCGCGGGCTCCGGCCGGGTCCGTCGGATCAGCCAGCCGCGCCGGCCAGCTCGCCGAGGACCGCCCAGGTGCGACGGCGGTTCTCCTCGCCCGCGGTCTCCGTACCCGCGAACACCACCTCGGTCGCCCCCGCGTCCCGGTAGCGCTGCACCTCGGCGGCGATCGCCGACTCGTCGCCGAGCGCGGCGACGTCGGCGGCGCGCTCGACCCCGGAGAGTTCGATCACCCGCGCGTAGGAGGGGATCTGCTCGTAGAACGCGAGTCGCTCGGCGGTCTCGGCGCGGACGCGGTCCACGTCGTCGGTGACCACGCCGTGCACGAGGGCCACGATGCGCGGCGCGGGGCGGCCCGCGGCCTCGGCGGCCTTGGTGACGGCCGGCACGATGTGCTCGCCGAGGGCGCGCGGGCCGGCCAGGAACGGCAGGATGCCGTCGGAGAGTTCGCCGCTGACCCGCAGCGCCCTCGGTCCCATGGCCGCCACCAGCAGGGGAACGCCGGCATCGGCGCCGGTCACCCGGGCCGGGATGGGCGTCGCCGCGCCGAGGAGTTCGCCGCGGTAGTCGACGTTGCCGGTCTCCAGTAGGGGGCGGATGGCGGTCAGGAACTCCCGCAGCCGGTCCACGGGGCGTTCGAAGGGCAGTCGGAAACCGTCCTCGACGACCAGCTTGCTGCCGAGCGCCAGGCCGAGGTGGTAGCGGCCGTGCGTGGCGGCCTGGGCCGTCAGCGCCTGGCTGGCCACGGTCAGCGGGTGGCGTCCGAAGACCGGTATGGCCGAGGTGCCGACCTGGAGTTCGGGCACGGCGCGCCCGACGAGGGCGGCCAGTTGGGGCGAGTCGGCGCCGAAGGTCTGCCCGAACCAGGCGGACCGCAGTCCGGCCGCGGCGGCCTCGGTGGCGAGTTGCACGGTGGCGTCGATCTGGTTGGCGGCTTCCGCCGCGTTCAGCGAGATTCCCACAGTCATGATCAACCCAACCGGCAACCTGGGCCGCTGATTCCGCAGTTGACCGGCAGTCATTTTGCTGCGGATCTGCGTCCCGTAGCGGCGGTGCCGGGACCCGGGGCGGCGCGCCGGCCGGGGCACGGGGCGGCGGTCGGCCGGGGGGTGGGGGGTCCGGCGCGGGGCCGCCTGACGGTTTTGCCGGACGCGCAATGAACCCCCGCCGCCGACTGTGCATCTCAACTTCCGAAGCCAGCAACGCCGATCGGCGACCATCGGGCCGACACGGACCGCGGCCCCGCCGGATTCTCGGACTTCTCTTGACCGCGTTAGATGTGAGTGATTTATTACTCCTAGCAGATGTGCGATGGCCCGCATCCGCTCAACAACCCTCCCCACGCCGCCCACGACGGGTGCATCTCGTCGTGCCAACTGCCGTACATATAGAGCTATATGGCCATGTTGACCGCTACGCGCCGTGCCATCCACCGGCGCGCGGCCAAGAGTAATTCACTACTCACCACAGCCTGCTGCCCTTGGCGTGCCCACACCCCCCACCCGCCAGCCACCGACCCACTAGCCACCCCCCTAACCCGCCCACCCTCACTCACGCGCCCCACGCCGCGAACCCCTGCCGTGCGACTCCCCGCGCCGCGGAAAGGACGTTCCCCATGCCTCCGACGCCCGCCAAGCAGCACCTCAGCCGACATGTCGCACCACTGGCCAATGGGTCCACCGCACATGCCGTGACCAGGCACGGGGCCCTGCCGCCCGAGTCGAACGGCCGCTCCTTCCGCACCGGCCACCACCTGAATCCCGGTGTCGAGCCGTCCCCTGGGCGCCCGGCCCGCGGCGCGGTGGTGCCCGGCGGCCACGGTCACCGGATCGCCGATGACCGGCTGGGCGGACAGGAGGTCGCAGCATGATCCGCAGCCAACGCGAACTGCTCATCCACGCACCGGTGGAGCGGGTGTGGCGACTGCACACCGACGTCGCCGCCTGGCCGGTGTGGAACTCCGGGATCGACCGGGTCGCCCCGACCGGCACGCTGACCGTCGGCTCCAGCTTCCGCTGGCGCAGCCACGGGCTCGCCGTCAGCTCGACGGTCATCGCGCTCACCCCGGGCCGGCACATCACCTGGGAGGGCCCGGCCGCCGGCATCCACGAGGTGCACCGCTGGACGTTCACTGCCATCGGCGACAACACGTTGGCCCGTACCGAGGAGACCTGGTCGGGCCCGCGCGTGGACGCCGACCCGCAGGGGCTACGGGCCGAGCTGACCCAGTCGCTGACGGTCTGGCTCACGGACCTCAAGCGCACGACCGAGTGCAAGTAGGCGCCGGGGCGCCGATGGCGCGGGGGCGCCACGGGCCGGGGCACCGGCGGATCGGGGCGCCGGCGGGTCGGGGCGGGGGGTGAGGCGGAGCGAGGCGCCCCGCCGCATCCCGCCGCGCCCCGGCGGCACCCCGGACCGTCAGCCCGTCACCTCGTCAGCCCCCGGACCGCGTCAGCCCGCCACCCCGTCGGCGCCCCGGGCCGTCAGTCCGTCGGCAACCCCGTGCGCCAACCGGCCGCCCGCGGCAGCAGCTCCAGTGCGTCGATCGCGGCCGGGGACAGCAGCTCCGGGGTCAGGTCCGCGATCCGGTGCCAGTCGACCGCGCTGGTCGCGCCGTCCGTCTCGGTGACCCGTAGCGTGCCCGGGGCGAGGTCCACCGCGTAGAAGAGGCCGGTCAGGTGCCAGTGCGTGCCGTTGCGGTGAGCGGTGTAGCTCTTGGCGTCCACTAGCCGGACGGCGCGTGGCGTACGGCCGCTCTCCTCGTGGAGTTCGCGGGCCAGCGCCTGGGCCGGCTGCTCGCCGGGGTCGATGCCGCCGCCCGGCAGGTGCCACAGCCCGGGCGCGAAGACCGGCGAGGCGGCGGAGAGCCGGGTCAGCAGCAGCCGGTCGGCCTCCACGACGATCGCGTACGCGGAGACGCGGGTCCTGATGTCCACGGGGTGTTCCACGGGGTACCTCCATCCGCGCCGGTCACGACGGTCGTACCGGCCCCACCATGATCGCGCCGGGGCGATAGCCGGCCGGGAGCCCTGCGGACGACGGGTGGTGAGCGGTGGGCAGCGGGTGGGCAGCAGGCAGTCGGGCGGCGGGCCGTGGTCGACAGCTGGGGACGGCGGGCGGTCGACAGTCGGGCGGCAAGCAAGCGGCGGGCAGTCGGGCGGTGGGCAGCGGACGGCAGTCGGTGGGCCGGGCCGAACCGCACCACGCCGCATCGCACCACGCCGGACCAAACCGCACCACGCCGTACCGCACCGCGGCGCCACGCCACTTCACGCCGGACCACACCGCGCCAGGCCACGCCGGATCAGCACCACACCGCTCCGCACCACGCAGGCCCCGCCCCGTACGGCACGCACAGCCCCACCCGGCCCCCGGCCCACTCACCACGCTGTCCCGATCGCCACACCACTCACACGTGCCACTCCCCTCCCTCGCCAACCAAGCAGTGTCACCCACAAGATTCACTCCAGCTACCGTCTGCATCAGGACAACACCGCTACATCAGGACAACGGGCGAACTCGCTCTGTCCCCTGCGGAGCGGCGCCCCTACGCTGATAGGCGCAGTTGGTTCACGCCATCCACCAGTGGCGTGACGCAAGAGGGAACCCGGTGTGAATCCGGGACTGTCCCGCAACGGTGAGTGGGAGCTCACGCCATCGACGTCCGACCCGCAGTGGCGGGCCGGGAGCGGTGGCCGGTAGCTGTCCGTCGGAAGTCCGGCAGGCCCCATGAGTCCGAAGACCTGCCGCTGCTCACGTGCGTGGTGCACGTGGTGCGTGCACGGTGGCCTCGTGGACTGGGTCGGCGGTACAGGTGGCTGCGCGGGGCCTCACCCCCGCGCTTCGCCCTCGCCCCTCCCCCGTCATCGCTCGGGGCACGGGATGACGAGGGAGGACGCATGGCTGGCCACGGAGTTCCGCAACCGGGCCGATCGGCGCATCGTCCCCGTACCCCCACCGGCGCACCCACCGCGCTTCCGGACACGACGCCCGCCCCCATCACGGCCCCGGCCGCGGCACCCGCGCTCCCCGGCGCACCGCCCGCGCCCTCGGCTCCGTCCGGCGCACCCGCGCCACCCCCGCGCACAGCGCCCGCGCCCCCGCCCGGCGCCCCCATCATGGCCCCGGTTCCGGCCATCGCCGCCGGCGTCTGCCACGGCACCCTCGGCGAGCTCTACCAGGGCCCGCTGCGCGCCGGTCCGACGCCCGACATCGCCCTGGTCTCCTTCCCGGTGGACCGGCACTCCTGGGTGTACTTCACACCGGGCGCAGGACCGCCGGGTCCGCTGCCGCTGGGGGCGAAGGCGGCGACGGCGGTGCGGCTGTTCCTCGACCGGTTCGACCTCCAACTGCCGCCCGGGCACTGGAGCACCCACTCCGACCTGCGCATCGGCGTCGGCATGGCGAGTTCGACCGCCGATGTCGTGGCCACCTTGCGCTGTCTGTTCCGGCTCTTCACGCTGCCGTACGACCAGCAGGTGGTGCTCGGCATCCTGGCCGCGATCGAGCGGGCCGACAGCGTCTTCCTGGACGAGTTCGCGCTGCACCTGAGCGCCCGGCACCGGGTGGTGCGCACCCTCGGCACCGCCATCGGCTTCCACACCGCGTTCGTCACCGAGCCGGGCACCGTGGACACCGGCGCGGTCACCGCGCTGCTGCTGCGCCACTACCGGCGGCGCGGCGAGGAGTACGAGCGGTGTCTGACCGACCTGTTGAAGGGATTCGACACCGGCGACCCGGCCGTCGTCGCCCGGGCCGCCACCACCAGTGCGGTGCTCTCCCAGGAGGCGCTGCCCAAGCAGACGTTCGCCAGCGTGCTCGGGCACCGCGAGCGGTTCGGGGCCGACGGCGTCTTCGTCGCCCACACCGGCTCGCTGGTCGGCTACCTCTTCGCCGACCGCCCGGCCAGCGACGTCAAGTCCGAACTCTCCGCCTTCTTCCGTTCGCTCGGCCACCAGTGCTCATTCGCCCAAGGAGGCTACGGGTGATCCACCCCCACATCGCCGATGCCCTGAAGGTCCCCGATCTGATCCGCCTCACCGACGGCATGGTGCTGCTCCGCTTCGAGTCGATGAAGATCTACTCGGCGCTCGGCGCCGTCCGTGACCTGTTGGACCGGGGCGTGGTGCGCCCGGGCCAGACGCTCATCGACAGTTCGAGCGGCATCTACGCGCACGCCCTCGCGCTCGCCTGCCACCGCTACGGCATGCACTGCCACATCGTCGCCTCCACCACCGTCGACGCCACCACGCTCGCCCAGTTGGAGGTGCTGGGCGCCACCGTGGAGCAGGTGAAGCCGTCCGAGAACCTCAAGCTCGACCAGCAACTGCGGGTGCGCCGGGTGCGCGAGATCCTCGCCGACCACCCGGACGTGCACTGGATGCGCCAGTACCACGACGACATCCACTACCTGGGCTACCGGGAGATCGCGGACGCGGTCGCCGCCGAGTTGGCCGACACGCTGGCCGGCCGGCCGCTGACCGTGGTCGGCGGCGTCGGCTCGGGCGCCTCCACCGGCGGGCTGGTGACCCATCTGCGGCGCACCGACCCCAGCGTGCGGCTGGTGGGGGTGCAGCCGTTCGGCAGCGTCACCTTCGGCAGTCAGGACCACCACGACCCGGAGGCCATCATCGCCGGGATCGGCTCCTCCATCGTCTTCGACAACGTGCGCCACCACCTCTACGACGCCCTGCACTGGATGGACTTCGTGCACGCCCTGTCCGGGGCCGTTGCGCTGCTGCGCGAGCACGCCGTCTTCGCCGGTCTGTCCACCGGCGCCGGCTACCTGGCCGCCACCGACGCCGCGCGCCGCGACCCGGACCGGCTGCACCTGGTGATCGGCGCCGACACCGGACACCGCTACGTGGAGCGGGTCTTCGCCCGGCACGCCGAGGCCCTCGACCTCGCCACCCTCGCCCCCGTCGACGTCAGCAGCCCCGAGGAGATGACCATGCCCTGGTCCACGATGGCGTGGAACCGCGCCGCGTGCCCCGCGCACTGGAAGGAGCAGGCGGCATGAGCGTGGTCTGCCTGGAATCGCTCACCTTCGGCCTCGGCCACCTGGTGCGCGCCGCCGACGGGCTCGGCGAGCGGCTGCGGCTGCTGACCCGCGACCCGGGTTACTACGCGCACGAGTTGGCGCGGCTGCCGGCCGGCGCCCTGGACGTGGTGGAGGTGGAGACCTTCGACACCGAGCAGGTCGCCGCCGCGCTGGCCGGCACGCCCGAACTGCGCGGGCTGATCAGCTCGACCGACACCTGGACGCTGGTCGGCGCCGAACTCGCGGCCCGCTTCGGTCTGCCCGGCCTCGCCACCGACGTGCTGCGGCTGACCCGCGACAAGGTCGCCGTGCGCAACCGGCTGCACGCGGCCGGGCTGACCCGCGGCCGGGCCGTGGAGGCGGCGGACGCCGCGCACGACCCGGCGTTGCGGGCGCCGCTGCTCAAGGAGGTGGGACTGCCCGCGGTGGTCAAGGACTCGGCGGGCACCGGCAGCCAGAACGTGTTCCTGGTCCGCGACGAGGACGCGTGGCAGACGGCCCTGGACGCCGTCGCGGGGCGGAAGCTGATGGGCAGGCCGTTCGCCGAACCGTACTTCAGCGGCCCCCTCTACAGTGCCGAGACCCTCACCTGGGCCGGCCGCACCCGGCTGCTCGGCGTCTCCAGCCGGCTGATGTCACCCGAGCCGTACTTCCGCGAGGAGATCACGGCCTTCCCGGTCGCCTTCCCCGCCGGTCAACAGGCCGATCTGGAGCGGTGGTTGGACACCGTGCTGGCCGCGCTCGGCTACACCGACCGGTTCGCGCACGTCGAGTTCGTACTGACCACCACAGGCCCCGAGGTGGTGGAGGTCAACCCGCGGATCGGCGGCGCGCTGGTCGGCGAGGGGCTGTGCCGGGCGCTGGGCGTCAATGTGTACGAGGCGATGGTGGAGGCCGCGCTGGGGCGCAGGCCCGGGCTGCTGGACGCCGCGCTGCCGGGCGGGCCCGCCGTCGCCTTCGTCCTCGGCTACCCGGCCGAGCCCGGCACCTTCACCGAGGTCACCGGGCTCGACCGGCTGGCGGACATGCCGGGCGCGCCGGCCTGGTACCCCACCAAGCGGATCGGCGACCCGATCGAGCACCTGGCGGACAGCCGCGGCTACGCCGGCATCGTGTACGCGGAGGGCGAGAGCGCGGAGCTCGCCACCCACCGGGCGGTCGCCGCGGCCTGCGGCGTCCGGGTGCACACCGCGCCGTTCGCCCCACCGGTGGCAGGCCCGGCGCACGATGGCTGAGCGCCCCACCGGCGGTCCCGGCCTGCGGGCCGCGCTCGGCACGCTCAGCACCCCGCTGCGGTTCCTGCTGCTCAGCTCGTTCCTGATCCCGCTCGGCAGCTTCATGGTGCTGCCGTTCATGTCGGTGTTCCTGCACGAGCGGCTGGGCATGGGGCTCGGCACGGTGGGCGTGGTGCTGGCCGCGGCCTCGCTCGTGCAGTTCTCCGGTGGGATCGCCGGCGGCGCGCTCGCGGAGCGGATCGGGCTGCGGCGCACGATGCTGTGGGCGCTGGTCGTCCGCACCGCCGGGTTCGTGGGGCTGCTGCTGGCGCTGCGCTGGCCGCCGCTGGCGGTCGGCGCGCTGATCCTCACCTGCTGTGGCGCGGCCCTGTACCTGCCGGCCAACAAGGCGTACCTGGTGCACGGCGTGGACGAGGAGCGCCGGCCGGCGTTCCTGTCCGCCGGCAATGCGGCGCTGAACGCGGGCATGGCGGTGGGGCCGCTGGTGGCGGGCCCGTTCGTGCTGTCCTCGCCCGGCTGGCTGTTCGTCGCCGTCACGGCGCTGTTCGTGCTGGTCACCGCGGGGCACACGCGGCTGCCCGCGCCCTCGGGCGAGGCACTGGCCGAGTCGGACGACGGCCGGCAGGGCCTGCTGTCCGGGGTGGCCCTGCTGCCGTTCGTCGCCAACGGGCTGGCGTTCTACCTGTACTTCCACTTCCAGCACTATCTGGCCGTGTACGCGGTCGAGCGGGCGTCCAGCGAGTTCTACAGCCTGGTGCTGCTGTTGTGCTTCGCGCTGGTCATCGTCGTCCAGCCGCTGGCTTCGGGGGCGATCCGGCGGATGCCGTACGGGCTGGCGCTCGCCGTCGGCTTCCTCGGGCTCGCCGCGGGCCTGGCCGTACTGGCGGTGGGCAACCGGCCGGCGCTGCTCGCCGGCGGGGCGCTGATCACCCTCGGCGACATCGTGCTCTTCCTCAAGAACGACCTGGAGGCGCTGCGCCGCAGCCCCCGCTCGGACGCCGTGGTCTTCGGCCAGCAACGGCTGGCCGCCGGCATCGGCGCCTGCGCCAGCGGGGTGCTCGGCGGGCAGCTCTACGGCGCGGCCGAGCACGCGGGCGACGCCGGCTGGTTCTGGCTCTGGGCCGCTGCCCAGTGCCTGCTGCTGCCTCCGTTGCTGGTGCTGCTGCGCCGCCACGCGGCCGACATTCCCCGACCCCACGGCGACACCGAAGGAGCGCTGACGCGACCATGACCGACACCGGTGGGTTCCAGGACGACGACTTCTGGATCGAGTTCTACGACTTCCTCTTCTCCGAGCAACGCTTCACGCAGGCCGAAGAGTTGCTGGCCGGCTCGCCGCTGCTGGCCTTCCCGGCCGGCGCCCGCGTCCTGGACCTGTGCTGCGGGCCCGGCGTCTTCGCCACGCCGCTGGCCGCCGCCGGGCACCGGGTCACCGGCGTGGACCGCAGCGAGGACCTGCTGGGGCGGGCCCGCGACCGCGCCGCCGGCTCCGGCGTTGAGATCGACTACGTGGCGGCCGATGTGCGCGACTACCGCCCCGACCGCCCCTTCGACGTGGTCCTCAACCTGTTCACCTCCTTTGGCTACTTCGATGACCCGGCCGACAACGCCCGGGCGCTGGACACCATGTACGCATCGCTGGCGCCCGGCGGCACGCTGCTGCTCGACATGGCGGGCAAGGAGCAGTTGGCCGGCCGGGTCACCCCGCCCAAGGTGGTGCGGCGCGGCGACGACCTGATGGTGCAGACCGACACGGTGCTTGACGAGTGGGCGCGGCTGCGCAGCGACTGGGTGCTGGTGCGGGGCGAGCGGGTCACCCGGGCGGCGCTGGTGTGGTTCGTGTACAGCGCGGTGGAGCTGCGGCAGTTGGTGCGGCAGGCGGGGTTCGAGCGCATCGAGGTCTTCGGCGGGTTCGACGGCCGTCCGTACGACCAGGACGCCGAGCGGCTGATCGTACGGGCCGTGCGGCCGGCCTGAGCCGCGGGGACGGGGGGCGCGGGCCGTGCCCCGTCCGGGCCGGCGCGGCAGGGTGCGGTGCAGGCAGGCATGGTCCGGTTTGGTGCGGCGTCCGGGGCGACCGGCGCGAGGGGCTACCGCCCGCAGTCCCCCGCGCCGGTGCGGCCGTGACCGTGGCCGTGGCACGCGCCCCGGCCGTGGCGCCCCGCCGCCCCGTCGGCGCCCGCAGCGCCCGCCGCGCCTATTCCGCCTGTTGGGCGTGCGGGACGGTGGCCGGGGGTTCGGCCGGGCGGGCCCGGGGGGGCCGCGGGGCCGGGGCCGGCGGCCCGGGGCGGCGGGCCAGGGGCCGACCGG
>NZ_JBEHZD010000900.1:0-1926 GCF_040240285.1 Streptomyces sp. HSW2009
CCGTAGTTCCCCCAACCCCTGAGTATGCACCCCCACCCCACCCGGCCCCACGGGCGCGGACGCGCGCGAGGAGGGCGTGGGTGAGGAGGCCGCGGACGATCCGGTCGTACGCGGCCCTGTCGTACGCGATCCAGCCGTACGCGGTCCGGTCGTAGGCGCAGTGGTCTTGCGTGACGCAGCCGTACGCGAGGTGGACGTGCGCGGCGTCGACGTGCCCTTCGGAGGCGTACCCGACGTGGAGGTGCCGGTCGGGGACGTACCGGGCGTCGATGTGCCCGTCGGCGGCGTGCGCAGGTCGGACGTGCCGAGGACGGTCGGGCGCGCCGGCGTCGTCGAGGCGAACGGCCACGGCTGCTTCGCCGGCCGCTCGCCCGCACCGGTGGGCCGGGCGTCCTCCTGCGGCACGCGCGGCGGCAGCGCCGGGCTAGGCGTCGGCAGCGCGAGGTTGCGCGGCCAGGCCAACCGCGGAGCGCGCGGCGGCGCCTCCACCTCATCGTCGGCGTCCGCCAGACCGAACCCGCCGGTGGCGAAGGGGTTGACCGGCGGGGCGCCGGCGGCGAACGGGCCGCCGGCCCGCGCGGCCTCCCCGGCCCCGGGGCGAGAGCCCCGCCCCGGCTCCGGACCCGCGTCCACATCGACGCCTACGCGCGCGCCCGCGCCCGTACCGGCACCCGCATCCGCATCCGTTACGCCGTCCCGGTCCGCGTCGCCGCTCGTGTCGTGGCCCGCTTGAGCCGACTGCGGAACGGCGTCCTCCGCGGCCGGTACGGACGCATCGGCCGGGGCGTACGCGTCGGCGGCTCGCCCGTCGTCCCCGGCGGGGTCCTCGTCCCGTACGGCGGTCTCCCCGTCCGGGGCGTCCCAGCCGGCCGGTACGGCATCGTGCACCGCGTCGGCATCGGAGGCGTCAGCAGCCGTCCCGTCCGCATCCGTGAGCGCGGCCCTGCCACCGGTCCGGGCTGACTCGGGCTGAGGCGCGGGCTCTGACTCGGGCCCCGGGGCCGTGGTCGGGCTCGGCGTGGCCGTTGCGTCCCCGGCCTCCTGCGCGTCCCGGTCGTACGGCCCGTCAGCGGACTCGTCGTACGGCGCGTCCGCGATGCTCGGCCGGTCGCGTTCGGTGTGTGGCGCCGGGGGTTTGGTCAGGTTGATCGATTCGGCGGGGGTGGCCTGGGCGGCCGGTTCGGGGGGTGTCGTACGGGGGCGGGCCGCCGCGGGGTGCGGGGCCGGCGGGCGCGCCGGGGTGTGGGTCAGGTGCCAGTTGAGCGTGCGCGTGGGGGTCGGGGTGGGGGTGGCACCGTTGGTGTCCAACGCGCGTTCCCGGTCGAGCACCGGCCAAGCACGCGGAACGGTACGTCCGTTCGGCGTGCCTGCCGGGGCCGCCGCGGGAGCCCGGTCCGGGCGGACGGTGCCCGGTTCGTCGGGGTCGTCGCGTACGCCGGGGTCCTCGTCCATGCCGAAGCCGTCACGTACGCCGGGCTCATCGCCCGTGTCGGAGTCGTCGCGTACGCCCGCCCCGTCGCCCGTGTCGGAGCCGTCGCCCGCGCCAAGGTCGCTGCCCGCGTCCGAGCCATCGCCTGGGCCTCGGTCGTCACCCGCGTCGGGGGCGGTCTCGGGGTCGCCCGCGTCGTGGTCGTCGCCCGCGCCGCGGGTGGTCTCGAAGTCGCCCGCGGCGGAGTCGTCGACGAGGCCCGAGCCGGTGCCGGTGCCGGTGCCGGTGCCGGTGCCGGCAGGAGGCTCCGTATCGCGGTCATCCGGGGCGTCCGGTGCACCCGGGGCGCCCGATGCGTACGGGCCGGGCTGCGCGGCGCCCTCCGCGGCGCGCTGCGGAGGCGTGTCAGTAGGGCCAGCGGCGAGCGGCGGCGCGGAGGCGTTGGCGGAGGCGTCCGGCAGCGCCGTGCTGGCAGGTCGGGCGGACGCGCCGGCCGG
>NZ_JBEHZD010000901.1:0-1924 GCF_040240285.1 Streptomyces sp. HSW2009
GGGGGGGGGGGGGCGGGGGCCCCCCCGGGGGGGGCGCCCCCCCCCGGGGGGGG
This sequence comes from Streptomyces sp. HSW2009, assembly GCF_040240285.1. NCBI lineage: Bacteria > Bacillati > Actinomycetota > Actinomycetes > Kitasatosporales > Streptomycetaceae > Streptomyces > Streptomyces sp. HSW2009. Next base: position 54 of record NZ_JBEHZD010000901.1, read on the forward strand.
GGGGGCGCCCCCCCCCGTCGTGCGTGCTGCCGGTCGTCACACCGCCGCTGCCACCGCTGCCGCACCGGCCCGACCGCTGTGCCCGCGGCCTACGCGGGCGCGTACGCGCGCGGGGCGGCGGGGTCGGACCGGCCGGGCACGGGCAGGGCCGTGACCGAACGCGCGCGAGCCGTACGCGTACGCGCACGGGGCCGACGCCACCAGCCGCTCCGCAGCCTCAATGGCATCTGAGCCGTACGCGTACGCGCGCGAGGCCGGCGGAACGGGCTGGCAGAACGGGTGAACAGAACCCGCCGACAGACCGGCAGCAGTCAGCGGCGCGTCAGCGGACCGTGTAGTGGACGACGTCCTCCAGGAACGGGATCTCCAGCCACGGATCGGGCTGCGTCATCATCGACAGCAGCGCGATCAGGGTGCCGAGCAGGCCGTAGGTGACCATGTCGGTGAAGCGCGACCGGACCGCGAGCATGCCGACCGACGGCAGCACCCAGCGCAGCACCGCGCCGACCAGCAGCGAGATGCCGATCACCAGGGTGCCGGCGCGGTGCGCGTCGAGCGCGACGACGAGCAGTCCGGCGGCGACCCCGGCGAGGACCGTGAGCAGCGGCCACTGGCGGGCCGGTGCCGGGGCCTGGCCGCTGGCCGCGCGACCGCCGCCCTCGGGGCGTGCGGTGTCCCGGGTGATCAGCGGGAATCTGCGCGAGGGGCGCCCGGGGCCGGAGTGGCGCTGGGCCACCGTCCCGGCCCGTGGGCCCTGCGCGGCCCCAGGCAGCGCTGCTGCGGCGGCCGTGCCGCCCTCACCGCTCGCGTGCGCACTCATGGCTGACGGCCCCTCTCCCGGCTTCTGGTTCAGTCCTGTGCCGCGTCCGCGGTGAGCGTCCGCTCGGCGGCCTCGACGACGTTGACGAGCAACTGTGCCCGGGTCATCGGGCCGACGCCGCCCGGGTTGGGCGAGAGCCAGCCGGCGACCTCGGACACGCCGGGGTCCACGTCGCCGGCGATCTTGCCGTGTTCGTCGCGGCTGACGCCCACGTCGAGTACGGCGGCGCCCGGCTTGATGTGCTCCGCCTTGATGAGGTGGCGCACGCCGGCCGCGGCGACGACGATGTCGGCCTGCTGGAGGAGGGCCGGCAGGTCACGGGTGCCGGTGTGGCACAGGGTGACGGTCGCGTTCTCGGTCCTGCGGGTCAGCAGCAGGCCGATGGAGCGGCCGACGGTGATGCCGCGGCCGACGACGACGACGTGGGCGCCGTCGATCTGCACGTTGTGGTGGCGCAGGAGTTGGATGATCCCGTACGGGGTGCAGGGCAGCGGGCCCGGTTCGCCGATCACGAGCCGGCCCAGGCTCATCGGGTGCAGCCCGTCGGCGTCCTTGGCCGGGTCCATCAGCTCAAGCACCCGGTTGGTGTCGATGCCCTTGGGGAGCGGCAGTTGGACGATGTAGCCGGTGCACTCCGGGTCGTCGTTGAGTTCGCGGACGACCGCCTCGATCTCCTCCTGGGTGGCGGTGTCGGGCAGTTCGCGCCGGATGGAGGCGATGCCGACCTGTGCGCAGTCGCGGTGCTTGCCCGCCACGTACCAGGTGCTGCCCGGGTCGTCACCCACCAGCAGGGTGCCAAGGCCGGGGTGGACGCCCTTCGCCTTGAGCGCCTCGACGCGGGTGGTGAGTTCGGACTTGATCGCGGCGGCCGTGGCCTTGCCGTCGAGAATCTGGGCGGTCATGGACCCATCCTCCTGGATAAGCGGGGACCGGTGCGGCCCCCCCCGGGGGGGGGGGGGGGGGGGGGGCGCCCCCCCGCCGGCGGGCGGGCGGCGGCGGGGCCGGGGGGGGGGGGGGGGGGGGGGGGGGGGGGGGGGGGGGGGGGGGGGGG
>NZ_JBEHZD010000902.1:0-1915 GCF_040240285.1 Streptomyces sp. HSW2009
GATCAGTTACGTCATCAAGGGGCGCGGCCTGACGACGTTCGACGAGTACGCGGTGGTGCCCCGGCGACGGCGGAGGGGGCGGGGGGGCCCCCCCCCCCCGGGGGGGGGCCCCCGCCGGGCCGGCGGCCACCGCGTACCGCGAGGTCAACGACGCGGTGGCCGACGTGCCGGGCTGGCTCGGCACGCTGTGTGAACTCGCCAGCGAGGGCACCCTGCTGGCGCTCGGCGCGCTCCTCGCCTGGGTGGGTGCGAGCGCGCTGCGCCGCGGCGACGCGCGCCAGGTCGCCGGTGCCCTGCTGATCGGCCTCGGCACCGTGGCCGGCTACGCGGCGAGCGAGGCGCTGAAACTGGCCGTGGACGAGGAGCGGCCGTGCCGTGCGCTGCGCGGCGCCACCGCCCTCGGCGAGTGCCCGGCGTCGGGCGACTGGTCCTTCCCCAGCAACCACGCGACGCTCGCCGCCGGAATCGCCGTCGGGCTCGCTGTCCTCCGCCCGCGCCTGGCCGCCGTCGCGCTGCCGCTCGCCGCCGCCGCTGCGCTGCTGCGGGTGGTGGTCGGCGTGCACTACCCGCACGACGTGCTGGCCGGCGCCGCCCTCGGGGGCGCGGTGGCCGCCGCCGCGCTCATCGCCCTGCTGCCGTCGGCCAGCCGCGCCGCGGCGCCGCTGCTGGCCCGGCTCTCACCCGCGGCCCGCCGGCCGCTCGGTGGGCGCGACCACGCCCGCCTCGTGTGCGACGACCGCGGCAGCGGCCCGGTTGTCCACGCCCAGCCCGGCCAGGACGGCGCTCACATGGGCCTTGACCGTGCCTTCGACGACGTGCAGCCGGCGCGCGATCTGGGCGTTGGAGAGCCCCGCGCCCAGGTGGGAGAGGACCTCGCGTTCCCGGGCGGTGGGCGCGGGGGCGCGCGCCCCGGCGGGGGGGGGGCGGCGCCGCCCGGGCCCCGCGCCCCGCGCCCCGCGGGGGGGCCCCCCCCCCGCGGCGGCCGCGGCCCGGGCGTGCCGGGGGGGGGCGCGCGGCGACGCGCTCCCGGGCGGCGGTGCGCCGGCTCGCCAGGTCACCGGCGCCGCTCGCCGCGAGGTGCGCCACCACCCGGGCGGCGACCTGCGGTGACAGATAGGCGGCGCCGTCGGCCACCGCGCGCACCCCGGCGATCAACTCCTCGGGTTCGCCGGACTTGATCAGGAAACCGACGGCGCCGCCGCCGAGCGCCCGCAGGATGTAGTCGTCCTCGCCGAAGGTGGTCAACATGAGCACGGCGGTCTCCGGCGCCGCCGCCCGGATCTCGGCCGCGGCGGCGATCCCGCCGAGCCGCGGCATCCGGATGTCGAGCACGGCCACGTCGGGGCGGTGCCGCAACACCGAGTCCACCGCCTCGTGCCCGTCGGCGGCCTCGGCCACCACCTCGATGCCCGGATCGGTGCGGAGCACGGCCCGTACGCCGGCCCGGATCATCGCCTCGTCGTCGGCGATCAGTACGCGGATCACAGTGTTCTCAGCCCATCAGTACGTCGAGCGACACCAGTGTGTCGGCGCGGAAACAGAGTCGGTAGGCGTCGCCCGCCCGGTCGTCGAACGGGTCGGCCGTCATCGCGTAGTACGCACAGTCCGTGCCGGCAGCCGGCGCACCGGTCCCGGACGGCCGGTGCGTCGTCTGGCGGTCCGGCAGCACCCGCTCGACCGCGGCCCGGTCCTGGCCCACCCGCAGCCGTGCGTAGTCGCCCGGGTCGAGCACTGCCCCGGAGGTCGCCACGGCATCCCAGACGATCAGTACGGCGCTCAGCACCGCGCCCGTGACCAGCGGGAACATCAGCGCGGCCAACAGCGTACGGCGCACCCGCCGACGGGCCCTGCGGTGCTCCTGCGGCAGACCGCCGGGGGCGCGCCCGCCCCGCCCCGCCGGCGGCCCCCCCCGCCC
>NZ_JBEHZD010000903.1:0-1912 GCF_040240285.1 Streptomyces sp. HSW2009
GTCCGCGCCTGCTTCGCCGACAGGCGCACCGCACCGCTGTCCACCGCCGCGGCCCCCCCCCCGGGGGGGGGGGGCCCCCGGGGGGCGGCCCCGGGGGGCGGGGCGCCGGGCCCGCCCCCCGGCGGGGGGGGCCCCGGGGGGCCCCCCCCCCCCGCGCCATCGTCAGTCGTTGGCCGGGGCGCTCTGCGGCCCGGCCACCGGCCTACCGCCCTTGGCCGCTGCCGCTGTCGCTGCTACCAGCCTTGTCATCGGACTTGGCGCCGCTCTTGCCACCGGTCGGGCTCGGCGGGGCAGGCGGCGCGGTGGGGCGTGCGGTGGGTGGTGGTGTGCTGGGTGCCGCCGTGGGCCGGGCCGTGGTGGGCTGCGGCGGGGGCGGCTCGTGGGTGCGCGACGCGGTCGGTCGCGGTGGGGTGGTCGGGCGGGGCCGGGCCGTGGGCGGCGGCCGGTGGGAGGGCGGATGGTGCGGCGGCTTGGCCGCGGTGGGCCGGTGGCTGACGTGCTGGGCGGGTTGGCCGCCCCCGCACTCGCCGATCAGCCCGGCCCTGAAGACCTCCCGGTTCGCCAACGTGCCCACCAGCGTGCCCCGTACGCAGCGGTCCTCGCGCACGTAGGTGACGGTCCCGGTGATCTCCAGGTCCTGTCCGCCCTTGGTCTTGCCGCGGCACGAGACCTGCGACTTGCCGGTGGACTTCGGCTTGCCCGTCGGGCCGTCCTTCGCGCGTTTGAGCTGTGCCGTGCAGGTCAGCCACTGCACGTCGATCCCGCCGCGCTCCAGTGCGCGGGTGCCCACCTTGTCCGTGGTGACCGCGACGGTCGAGGCGCGTAACCCGCCCTCGACGTCGTCACAGGCCGCCAGTGTGCTCAGCGCGACGGCTGCCGCGCCCAGTGCGACGGCCGTGTTCCGCCATCGCCTTGCTCGTGTTGTTGCCCCCATGTACGGCAGCCTGCCACCGCCTCCCACGTGCGCGGAAGGGCTCCCTCAGCCAGTCGTCCGCACGCCTGCGGGCCGCGCCGCGAACCGCCCCCGCCCGCTGACCCCGGCCACTCGGTCGCTCAGCCGCCTCAGCCGCGCGGCCACCACACCAGCCCGCCTACGACCGGCGACCCCACCAGCCCACCGCCCGGCCCGCCACCGGCGCCCGGGCTCCCGCCGCGCGCCGCCGCGCTCACGCCCAGCGCGCCGTGCGGCCGAGCAGCAGCGCGAGGGCGGCGGTGCCCGCCGTCGAGGTGCGCAGCACGCTGGGCCCGAGCCGGTAGGGCTGGGCGCCGGCCGCCGCGAAGGCCGCCAACTCCTCGGGGGCCACGCCGCCTTCGGGCCCGACGACCAGCACGATGTCGCCCTGGGCCGGCAGTTCGGCAGTGGCCAGCGGCCGGGCGCCGCTCTCGTGCAGTACGGCCGCGAAGGCCGCCCCGGCCAGCACCTCGGCCACCTCGCGCGTGGTCATCGCCGCGGTCACCTCGGGGAAGCGCAGCCGGCGCGACTGCTTGCCCGCCTCGCGCGCGGTGGCCCGCCACTTCGCCAGCGCCTTCGTGCCGCGCTCGGCCCGCCACTGGGTGACGCAGCGCGCCGCGGTCCACGGCACGATCGCGTCGACGCCGGTCTCCGTCATGGTCTCCACGGCGAGTTCGCCCCGGTCGCCCTTGGGCAGCGCCTGGACGACGGTGATCCGGGGCTGCGCCGCCGGCTCCTCCCGTACCTCGGCCACCTGCACGGTGAGCCGGTCCTTGCCCTCGACGGCCACCACCGCGCCGCTGACGCCGCGCCCCGCCCCGTCGGTCAGCACGACCTCCTCGCCGACGCGCAGCCGGCGCACCGAGACCGCGTGCCGGCCCTCGGGGCCGTCCAGCGCCACCGTGCCGCCTGCGGCGGCGCCGGCCAGCGTGTCGGCGATGAAGACGGGGGCCGTCACGC
>NZ_JBEHZD010000904.1:0-1906 GCF_040240285.1 Streptomyces sp. HSW2009
CCCGCCGCGCGTTCCGACGCCACCCGCGCGTCACCTCCCCGCCGCCGGCCCGCCATGGCTCCCGCCGCCGGCCCGGGCCCCCGTCCGGCCAGCGGGCGGCTGCCGTGTCCGGGCGTCGACCGGGTGGGTAACGTCAGCACCGCCGTCGTACGGAGCAACCGCGCCCCGCACCGCACCCGCACCCGTGATTCCGCAGGGCACCGGGCGCCGCGCCGCGCACGACGACACGGACAGCGGGCGCGGTCGGTGATCCCGCCGGCCAGGCAGCGCCGTTGCCGCTGGCTCGGCCGGGGCGGTCGCCTGGGTCGCCCGCGTGACCAAGGCCGCTGGCGTGGCCTTACGAGGAGAGGAATCGCTGGTGAGCAAGGCTCTGTTGGCGGCCTTGGCGGGATCGGTCGATGACCGGCCCGACGCGTTGACCATCGCTGGGCGGCCCCTGTCGCGGGAGCAACTGCTCGGTGCCGCGGGGGCGGTGGCGGCCCGTATCGCCGGCGCTCCGGGGGTGGCGGTACGGGCCGAGGCCACGCTGGAGACCGTGGTGGCCGTGGTGGGCGCGCTGCTCGCTGGGGTGCCCGTGGTGCCGCTGCCGCCGGACTCCGGGCCCGCCGAACGGGACCACATCCTGCGCGACTCGGGCGCGGCCCTGCTGCTCACCGGGCCCGGCGGGTGGGGCGACGGCGCCGGCGCGGGGTCGGCCGACGCCGGTGTCGAGGTGCTGCCGGTGGACGTGGCCGAGCGCGCGCCGTGGCACGGGCCCGAGCCGGACGCCGCGGCCACCGCCTTCATCCTCTACACCTCGGGCACCACCGGCGCCCCCAAGGGCGCGCTGATCTCCCGGCGGGCCGTCGCCGCCGGCCTGGACGGGCTCGCCGACGCGTGGGCCTGGACCCCCGATGACACGCTCGTCCACGGCCTGCCGCTGTTCCACGTGCACGGCCTGGTCCTCGGCGCGCTGGGCCCGCTGCGGGTCGGCAGCCGCCTGGTGCACACCGGGCGGCCGAAGCCGGAGGCGTACGCGGCGGCGGGCGGCAGCCTCTACTTCGGGGTGCCCACCGTGTGGAACCGGGTCGCGGGCGATCCGGCCGCCGCCCGCGCGCTGTCCGGGGCCCGGCTGCTGGTCTCCGGCAGTGCCCCGCTGCCCACGCCGGTCTTCCGCGCGCTGGAGGAGTTGACCGGGCACCGTCCGGTGGAGCGGTACGGCATGACCGAGACGCTGATCACCGTGGCGACCCGGGCGGACGGCGAGCGCCGGCCCGGCCACGTCGGGGTGCCGCTGCCCGGCGTGCGGACCCGGATCGTGGCCGAGGCGGGCGCGGACATCGGCGAGTTGGAGGTGGCCGGGCCGACCCTGTTCGACGGCTATCTGAACCGGCCGGAGGCCACGGCCGCCTCGTACGCGGCGGACGGCTGGTTCCGTACCGGTGACATCGCGGCCATCGAGCCGGACGGCACGCACCGCATCGTCGGGCGGGCGTCGACCGACATGATCAAGTCGGGTGGCTACCGGATCGGCGCCGGCGAGGTGGAGAACGCGCTGCTCGACCACCCCGCGGTGCGCGAGGCCGCGGTGGTCGGCGCACCACACGCCGACCTCGGTCAGGAGATCGTCGCGTACGTGGTGGCCGACGGCGTGGCCGAACAGCAACTGATCGACTTCGTCGCGGGTCACCTCTCCGCCCACAAGCGCCCCCGCAAGGTGCGGTTCCTGGACGCGTTGCCGCGCAATGCGATGGGCAAGCCGCAGAAGCGTCTGCTGCCTCCGGCCTGACGGCTGGGAAAACCGACCGGAATGCGTCGGGGGGGGGGGGGGGGGCCGCGGGGGGGGGGGCGCCCCCCCCCGGGGCGGGGGGGGGGGGGGGGGGGGGGGGCGCGGGGGGGGGGGGGGGGGGCCCCGCCGCGCCGGGGG
>NZ_JBEHZD010000905.1:0-1891 GCF_040240285.1 Streptomyces sp. HSW2009
GGGGGGGGGGGGGGGGGGGGGGGGGGGGGGGGGGGGGGGGGGGGGGGCCCCCCCCCCCCCCCCCCCCCCCCCCCCCGCGGCGAGGTGCGTCGTGATCCGGCTGCCCGGTGCGGACGGGCAACTGCACGCGTACGAGCCGCGCCCCGAGCCCGCGCCGTCCGTCGCCCGTGGCCCGGGCCGGCCGGACCCCGGCCGGCAGCCGCCCCGTACGGTCTTCGCCGCAGCCCACGTGGTCGCCGCGCCGTACGCCGCCGGCCCGGGCGCGCCGGCGGCCGTCGACTGGGACGCCACCCTGGCCTTCCGGCACCATCTGTGGGCGCACGGGCTGCGGGTGGCCGAGGCCATGGACACCGCGCAGCGCGGCGCCGGGCTCGACTGGCCGGCCGCCGCCGCCCTCATCCGCCGCTCGGCGGCCGAGGCCCGGGCGGTCGGCGGCGGCCTCGTCTGCGGCGTGGGCACCGACCACCTCGCCGGGCCCGCCCGCACGCTGCACGAGGTGGTCGCCGCGTACGAGCAGCAACTCGCCGTGGTCGAAGGGGCCGGCGCGGACGCCGTGCTGCTGGCCTCGCGCGCGCTGGCCGCGCTGGCCCGCGGCGCCGACGACTACCTGTGGGTCTACGAACGGGTGGTGCGCCAGGCCGCACGGCCGGTCGTCCTGCACTGGCTTGGCCCGATGTTCGACCCCGCGCTGCACGGCTACTGGGGCAGCGCCGATCTCGACCTGGCCGGCGAGACGCTGCTCGCCGTCGTCGCGGCCCACCCTGGCCGCATCGACGGGGTCAAGGTCTCGCTGCTCGACGCCGACCGGGAGGTGGCGTTGCGCCGCCGGCTGCCGGCCGGCGTGCGCTGCTACACCGGCGACGACTTCCACTACCCCCAGTTGATCGCCGGCGACGGGCACGGGCACAGCGATGCGCTGCTCGGCGTCTTCGACCCGCTCGCCCCACTGGCCGCCGACGCCGTACGCGGCCTCGGCGACGGGCCCGCCGGGCGGCAGCGCTTCCACGCACTCCTCGAACCGACCGTGCCGCTCGCTCGCCACCTCTTCGCCGCCCCCACCCAGTACTACAAGACGGGCGTGGTCCTGCTGGCCTGGCTCGCCGGGCACCAGCGCGACTTCGTGATGCTCGGCGGCCAGCACACCGCCCGCTCGCTCCCGCACCTCGCCCGGGCCTACCAACTCGCCGACACCATCGGCCTGTTCCCCGATCCGGCGCTCGCCCAGGCCCGCATGCGACACCTGCTCACCGGCCGGGGAGTGCCCGCATGAGCGCCGCGGGGAGCACCGGACCCGGCAAAGCCACGGGGAGCGCCGAGCACGGCAACGGCGCGGGCGGGACGAGCGCGGGCCCGGCACCCGCGCCCGACCCGGCCGGCCCGCCGCCGGGCGGCCTGCGCAGGTTCAGCCTCAACCAGCAGACGGTGCGGCAGTGGTCGCTGCCCGAACTGGTCGACGGCTGTGCCTTCGCTGGCGTGCCCAGTGTGGGCCTGTGGCGCGAACCGGTGCAGGCGTACGGGCCGGCCCGCGCCGCCCGCCTGGTGCGCGCCGCCGGGCTCACCGTGAGCAGCCTGTGCCGCGGCGGGTTCCTCACCGCCGCCGACCCCGGTGCGCGCACGGCCGCGCTCGTCGACAACCGGCGCGCCATCGACGAGGCCGCCGCGCTCGGCACCGCGACCCTGGTGCTGGTGTCGGGCGGGGGGGCGGCCGGCCGCCCGGGCCGGTTGGGTGGCCGGGCGCGGGGGGGCGCCCCCGGCGCCGCCCACGCGCCGGACCCCCCCCCCCCCCCGGGGGGGGGGGGGCGCGCGGCCCGCGCCCGACGTGTTCTCGCTGGGCGCGGTGCTGGCGTACGCGGCCACCGGCCGGCCGCCGTTCCCCGGCGACTCGTCCGCC
>NZ_JBEHZD010000906.1:0-1884 GCF_040240285.1 Streptomyces sp. HSW2009
CCCCCCCCCGGGGGGGGGCGGGCGCCCCCGCCCGCCCGCGGGGGCGCGCCCCGCGGGGGGGGGGGGGCCCGCGGGCGGCGCCCCCCCCCACGACCGGAACCCCGGTACGAGACCCGAGACACCTTGAGGACACCACGATGAGCACCGTGATCGTCACCGGTACGGACACGGAGATCGGCAAGACCGTGACGACGGCCGCGGTCGCCGCCACCGCCCTGGCACAGGGCCGCCGGGTGGCCGTCCTCAAACCAGCGCAGACCGGCGTCGCCCCGGACGAGCCCGGCGACGTCGCCGAGGTGCGCCGGCTGGCCGGCGACGCGGTGACCGGCAGCGAACTGGCCCGCTTCCCCGACCCACTGGCCCCGGCCACGGCGGCGCGCCGAGCGGGGCGCGCCCCGGTGCGCCCGCGCGAGGTGGAACGGGCGGCCCGCTCCCTGGCCACCACGCACGACCTGGTCCTGATCGAGGGCGCCGGCGGCCTGCTCGTACGGTTCGACGAGGCCGGCTCCACCCTGGCGGACGTGGCCCAACTGCTTGACGCCCCGGTGCTGGTGGTGGCCAGGGCGGGACTGGGCACGCTGAACGCCGCGGCCCTGACCGCGGAGGCACTGCGCACCCGCGGCCTGCGGTGCCTGGGCATCGTGTTCGGCAGTTTCCCGCCCGCACCCGACCTGGCCACCCGCTGCAACCTGGCCGACATGCCCGAGGTCACGGACGCGCCCCTGATCGGCGCCATCCCCCAGGGGGCCGGCGCACTGCCCCCGGAGCGCTTCCGGTCGGCGGCGGCCGACTGGCTGGCCCCGACGCTGTCCGGCACGTGGGACGCGACGGCCTTCGCGGGCTCTCTGCACGAGGGGTGAGGGACGGGTACGGAGGCTGAGAGCTGGGGGCTGGGGCGTACGGGGGTGCGCGGCGGCCCACCGCGTGGAAACCTCCAAGCCGCCCACGGCTGAACCCCGCTGTCGCCTGGTTGCGCCTGCCAGGGTGGGCCCAGCGAGCGAGCACCGCCCTCCACCAAGCACCGCCCCCGAACACTGCCGGGCCCGTGCTGCTCAGCGTGCCGCCACGCCTGTGATTGGGTGGCTGACATGACCGATCTTGGAACTATTCCTTGGCCACCTGCCCCAATCACGACCGAAAGGCTCGTACTCCGCGCACCCGAGGCCCGCGACCGTCCGACCTTCATCGAACTGCTGGCATCCCCAGAGGTGCACACCTACCTCGGCGGCCCCCGCCCGCGCGACGAGCTTGAGCGTGAACTCCCTGCGGTGCCCGAGCGGTGGCCAGGCAGCTTCGTGGTCGATTTCGACGGGTCGATGATCGGCCAGGTCCTGCTGAGAAGGGCAACGGGCCACCGCCGCCCCGCCGCCGCGGACAAGGCCGATCTCGGCTACCTGTTCCTGCCGCAGGCCTGGGGATTCGGGTACGCGACCGAGGCGTGCGCGGCAGCACTCAACTGGTTCGACGACACCCTCCCAGGCGAGCCGGTGGTCCTCACCACCCAGAGCGCCAACCTCAATTCCATGCGCCTAGCGGCAAAGCTCGGCTTCACGGAGGTCGAGCGATTCGAAGCCTGGGAAGCCGAACAGTGGCTGGGCCTGCGGGCCCCGGGAACGCCCTCCGATTGAGCGCGTACGCGACTGGGGGCGGGGCGGGGTGGGGTTCAGGGCGCTGGTGGTCCATTCACCCACTCGCCCACTCACCCACCGCAGGCTCAGATGCGCGAGTTGCGCAGCGACTGCCACACCGCGCCGGCCAGGGGCCCCGGCGCCCCCCGCCCCCCCCGGGGGGGGGTTGGGGGGTGAGGGGGCCGGTGGTGTTACCGCGGGGGAGCGGGGTGGGGGGCCGCGCGCCCGGGGGGGGGGGCCGGGGCACCCCGCGGGG
>NZ_JBEHZD010000907.1:0-1884 GCF_040240285.1 Streptomyces sp. HSW2009
GGCCCGCGCCGTCCGCCGGGCCCGCGCCGTCCACCGGGCCCGCGCCGTCCGTATCCATGCCGTCCACCGAGGGTTCGGCCTCCCCCGCCCCCCCCCCCGCTGCGCCCCCCCCCCCCCCCCCCCCCCCCCCGTCCCCGCGGCTCTGTCACGCGCTCACCTCGCGGCACGCGCGGTAGAAGTCCTTCCAGCCGTCGCGCTCGCGGACGACCGCCTCCAGGTACTCGTGCCAGATCACCCGGTCGGCGGCCGGGTCGCGGACGACCGCGCCGAGGATGCCCGCCGCCACGTCGTCCGCCCGCAGCACGCCGTCACCGAAGTGCGCGGCCAGCGCGAGGCCGCCGGTCACCACCGAGATCGCCTCTGCCGTGGAGAGCGTCCCCGAGGGCGACTTGAGCTTCGTACGACCGTCTTCGGTGACGCCGTCGCGCAGCTCGCGGAAGACCGTGACCACGCGCCGGATCTCCGTCATGGCCTCGGGCGCCGCCGGCAGGTCGAGCGAGCTGCCGAGCTGGTCGACGCGGCGGGAGACGATCTCCACCTCGGCCTCGGGCGTCGCCGGCAGCGGCAGCACCACCGTGTTGAACCGGCGGCGCAGCGCGCTGGAGAGCTCGTTGACGCCGCGGTCGCGGTCGTTGGCGGTGGCGATCAGGTTGAAGCCGCGCACCGCCTGCACCTCCTGGCCGAGCTCCGGGATGGGCAGCGTCTTCTCGGACAACACCGTGATCAGCGTGTCCTGCACGTCGGCCGGGATGCGGGTCAGCTCCTCGACCCGCGCGGTCATGCCATCGGCCATGGCGCGCATCACCGGGCTCGGCACCAGCGCGTCCCGGCTCGGCCCGTGCGCCAGGAGTTGGGCGTAGTTCCAGCCGTACCTGATGGCCTCTTCGGCGGTGCCCGCGGTGCCCTGCACCAGCAGCGTGGAGTCGCCGCTGACGGCCGCCGCCAGGTGCTCGGACACCCACGTCTTGGCGGTGCCCGGCACGCCGAGCAACAGCAGCGCGCGGTCGGTGGCCAGCGTGGTGACGGCGACCTCCACGATGCGGCGCGGGCCCACGTACTTCGGGGTGATCACGGTGCCGTCCGGCAGCGTGCCGCCCAGCAGGTAGGTGGCCACGGCCCACGGCGAGAGCCGCCAGCGGGTGGGCCTCGGTCGGTCGTCGGCCGCGGCGAGCGCGGCCAGTTCGGCGGCGAACGCGTCCTCGGCGTGCGGACGCAGCGCCTCCGGTCGCTCGGTGGGGTGCGGCGCGGCGGCGGAGCCCTCGGCTCCGGCGGCGTCCTGCACGGCTTCCGACCCGGTGTTCGCGATTCCAGACACGGTCACAAATCCCCCTCTTCACCTGCCCGTCCGGCTGCCTCAGCCGGGGACGTTCACCACCATGCACCACACCTCTGACAATCCCGCTCGGCCGGTGGAAACCGCAGGTCAGAGCGATTGTCAGTGGGTGGGCTTAGCGTCGTTGGCATGAATGGTCAGGGGGAACGATGGACCGCTGAGCAAGTGCTCGCACTTGCTCCTGACGCTGCATCACAGAAGGCGGGCAGCAAGCTCGGGACGGCCACGCCGTGGTCGGGTTGCGGGCTGCGGGACGGGGCGCTGTGGGGGCTGTGCAAGGGCAGCGGCAGCAAGCCGTACCGGACCGTGATCGACCTGTCGGGGCCGGCGTACCGGTGCAGTTGTCCGAGCCGGAAGTTTCCGTGCAAGCACGCGCTGGGGCTGCTGTTGCTGTGGGCCACGGGGGAGCCGGTGCCGGCGGGCGAGCCGCCGGAGTGGGCCACCGAGTGGCTCGCGTCCCGGCGGGAGCGCGCCGAGCGGCAGGCGGCGCCGGCGGCCGGCGGGCGCGTATACCCCTCGCCGCGCCCCCCCGACGGGCGCCGAGGGGGGGG
>NZ_JBEHZD010000908.1:0-1886 GCF_040240285.1 Streptomyces sp. HSW2009
CCGCCGCCGGGGGCCGGGCCCGACCGGCGGGGGGGGGGGGCTCCCCGCGGGGGGGGCCCGGCCGCGGGGGGGGCGGCGGGGGGGGGCCGGGCCCCCGGCCCCCGTACGCCGCCGGGGCCTGGCCCGGCTTCCCCGGCGGACCAGCCCCCGGGGCCCGGCGCGTACCCCACCGCGGCCCCCTCTTCTTCCGCCGCCACGCCTCCCGCCGCCGTAGATCCCACGGCGCCCACCACGCCGCCCGCCCCGTCCAGCGAGCCCGGCGCACCGCCCACCGGTTCCGCGCCGCCCCCCGCACCTCCCGCTGAATCCGCCGCAGGTCGGCAGCCGGCAGCAGGTCCGCAGCCCGCCGTGGACTCCGGGGCCGGTACGGGCTCCGGGGCCGGTGCGGGCCCGCAGGTCGGCGCCGCCCCGCCAACCTGCGCGAGCGCGGGTCAGGGTCGTACCAAGGTCGGAGCCGACGACGATCCGGGCGGGACCGAGGCCGGCGCGTACCCCCCGGGGGTCACCCTGCCGGACAGCACCCCCCACGCCAGCACGACGCGCGACAGCACGACGCGCGGCGACACCGCACAGGACGACGCGACGGACGACGAACTCCCCCCGTCCGACATCGAGTTGCTGGCGCAGATGCGGGCCGGGGACGGGGCGGCGTACGGGAGTGCGTACGAGGAGCTGTACCGGCGGCATGCGCACGCGGTGCGGCGCTACGCGCGGAGTTGCTGTCGGGACGCGGACACCGCGGACGACCTGACGGCGGAGGTGTTCGCGCGCACGCTCCAGGCCGTGCGGGGCGGGGCCGGGCCGCGTACGGCGGTGCGCGCGTACCTGCTGACGACCGTGCGGCGGGTGGCCGCAGCGTGGACCAAGACGGCCAAGCGCGAGCAGTTGATCGAGGACTTCGCGGTGTTCGCGGAGACCGCCGCGCGGGCGTCGGCGCACGAGGAGGGCACGCCCGGTTCCGAGTACGACGTGGGTGCTGACGTACGGGCCATGCAGGAGGCCGAGCAGACGCTCGCCGTACAGGCGTTCCGCAGTCTGCCGGAGCACTACCAGACGGTGCTGTGGCACACCACGGTGGAGGACGAGCCGCTGCGCGAGGTGGCGCCGCTGCTCGGGCTCACCGACAACGCGACGGCCGTGCTCGCGCACCGGGCGCGCGAGAAGTTGAAGCAGGCGTACCTCCAGGCCCACGTCAACACCTCGCAGTCGACGGGCGGGGAGTGCGCGCGGTACGCGGACCGGCTCGGCGCGTACGCGCGCGGCGGGTTGCGGATGCGGGCCGAGCGCGGGCTGCGCAAGCACCTGGAGGACTGTGCCCAGTGCCGGATGGCGGCGCTTGAGGTGGCGGACGTGAATGCCAGGCTGCGGGCCGCGTTGCCGGTCGCGGTCATCGGCTGGTTCGCCGCCGGGTACGCGCTCAAGGTCGCCGGGGTCGCGGCCGGTGTCGCCGGGGCCGGTGCGGCCACCGGCGCGGCGGCAGCGGCCAGCGGCACCGTCAGCGGACTCCTCGGCACCGGTGCGGCCGGCGGCGGGGCGACCGGTGGCGGCGCTGCCGCGGCCGGCGCCGTGGGTGAGGGCCTGGGCACCGGGGCCAAGGTCGGGATCGTCGCGGGCGCGCTGGTCGTGGCCGGCGCGATCCTCGCGTACGCGCTCTCCGGCGGGTCCGAGCCGCACCGCGAGCCGGAGGCGCGGGAGCCCACCGAGGCGGTGCCGGGCGCCCCGCACCAGCCGCCGCCCAAGCCCAGCCCGCCCCGGCCCGCGTCGCCGGCGCCCGAGCCGCCGAACTCGCCCGCGCCGCCACCCGTCAAACCCACGCCGAAGCCGACCCCGCCGCCGAAGCCCACGCCGAAACCCCCCGCTCCGCGGCCGTCCCCGAAGCCCACTCC
>NZ_JBEHZD010000909.1:0-1878 GCF_040240285.1 Streptomyces sp. HSW2009
CCCCTCAACCACACCGTGTCCGGCGGCCTGGGTCCGGGGTGCTTCCACCCCGGGGGGGGCCGGGAGGCGGGGGGCTCGCGCGCGCAGGACGAGGACGGCGACAAACCCGCCGCCACCGGTCCGATAAGCCGCCGCAAGCCCAAACCGAAGAAGTCCAAGACCAAGAAGGCCCTGATCTGGGGCGGCGGCACCATGGCGTTCTTGCTGGTGGGCGGGTCGGTCGCGGCCTACCTGATCTACCAGCACCTGAACGGCAACATCAAGAAGGTCGACGTCGGCGAGAACAACCCGGCCGTCATCGACGGGCCCGTCAACATCCTGGTCATCGGCACCGACACCCGGAGCGGCAAGGGCAACGGGGACTACGGCGACAAGGACAGCGTGGGCCACGCGGACACCACGATCCTCTTCCACGTCTCCGAGGACCGCTCCAACGCCACCGCCCTGAGCATTCCGCGGGACCTGATCACCGACGTCCCCGAATGCTCGGTCAAGCAGGAGGACGGCTCCCGCAAGTCCATCCCCGGGCTGACCAACGTGCGGTTCAACACCAGCCTCGGGCAGGACGGCCGCGACCCCGGCTGCACCTGGAACACCGTCGAGAAGCTGACCGGGCTTGAGGTCGACCACTTCATGATGGCCGACTTCAACGCGGTCAAGACGCTGTCGACGGCGGTGGGCGGCGTCGAGGTGTGCCTCGCGCGCGACATCAACGACCCGAAGTCCAAGCTGAAGCTGAGCAAGGGCCGGCACAACATCCAGGGCGAGACCGCGCTCGCCTTCGTCCGCACCCGGCACGGCGTGGGCTTCGAGAGCGACCTGGACCGGATCAAGCTCCAGCAGCAGTTCCTCAGCTCGATGATCCGGGAGATGAAGTCGGGCGGCACGTTCAGCAGCCCGAAGAAGATGTGGAAGCTGAGCAACGCGGCCACCGACGCGCTCACCGTCGACACCGGCATCGGCAGCGTCAAGAAGCTGATGGACCTCGGCAAGGACCTGAGCAAGGTCAACACCAAGAACATCACCTTCGTGACGGTCCCGGTCTACGACAACACCGACAAGGTCACCGTCCTGCTCGACAAGCCCAAGGCCGAGCCGCTGTTCGCGATGGTCAGGGAAGACGTGTCGCTGACCGAGGTCAAGAAGAAGGAAAAAGCCGCAAAGAGCAAGGAAGCGGCACGCCTGAAGGGAACCCAGGCGGACTCCGCGAACGTTCGGGTGAGGGTGTTGAACGGCAGCGGCAAGCTGGGCGCGGCGCAGGAGACGGTGACCTGGATGCAGAATGACGAGGGCATCATCCGCAGCGCCAACGGCCAGAACGCCCCGGAGACCGACAAGACCACCCTGGAGTACGCGTCGAACCAGGCCGACCAGGCCAGGAAGCTCGCCGCCGTGATGGGCCTGCCCGGGTCCGCGCTCAAGCCCGGGACCGAGGAGGCCGAACCGATGGCGGAGATGACACTGACCCTGGGCAAGGACTTCAAGGGCGCGGGCGTCCCGCTGACCGCACCGCGCAAGGCGCCGAAGGACCTCCAGCGCATCGGCGCGGACGATAAGAACATCTGCGCGAAGTAATCTTCGTCTTCTGCACCATTTTGCAACGCGCCCGCCCATCAGGCCGGCACCACGACTGAGTAGCGGGGAGGCCCGATGCGGCACGGCGGCACACGGGGGGAGCGATCGAGACGACGTGTGCCCGAGGCCCGCGAGCTCGGCTGGGACGACGGCCTGTACGAGGAGGGCGACGGCCAGCACGCGGGGCCCGCTGCGGGTGGCCAGCACGCCGGGCCCGCTGCTGGTCAGCGCGGCGCAGCCACGGACGGTCAGCGCGGCGCTGGCGGCCGGCACTCGGCGCCGGCGCCGGCTGACGAGCGCCCC
>NZ_JBEHZD010000091.1:0-19154 GCF_040240285.1 Streptomyces sp. HSW2009
GTTCGTGTGGGCGGTCTCTTTTTTATACACCCCCCCCCCCCCCCCGCGCGGGCCCCCCCCCCGGGCGGGGGGGGGCCGGGGGCGGGGGGGCGGGGGCGGTCGGGTGTCAGCCCTGCTGGACGCCGGGGCGGCGGTCCTCGACGACGTAGGTGGCCCGGGTCGAGACCGGGGCGCCGGGGCGGGTGACGTACGGCAGGACGCGGAAGTCGCTGCGCCAGCGCCGCTCGTTGACGTTCACCCGGACGTAGCCGCGCTGGGCGTTGAAGAACTTCATGTGCGGGTTGGCCGCCAGGAAGGTGCGGCCCTGGTCGGTCATGTCCGAGCCGTCCGAGCCGCTGCTGATGGAGGTGCCGACGAACTCGGTGGCCACCGTGGCCGAGTCGGGGTTGCTGAAGTCGCGCTTCAGGTCCCACGCGTAGTTGGTGTGCCGGTCACCGGTGACCACCACCAGGTTGCGCACCCCGCGGTCCTGGGCCGCCGCCAGCACCCGGTCGCGGTCGGCCACGTAACCGTCCCACGGGTCCAGCCACACGTTCGTCTTCTCCGGGCTGGGGTCCCAGTCGGTCTGGCCCATCGGGCACTGGTTGCCCAGCACCTGCCACCGGGCGCGGGAGTTGCTGAACCCGTCCAGCAGCCACCTGCGCTGCTGGGCGCCGAGGATCGTGCGCTGCGGGTCGAAGCGCTCGGTGCACTCGGCGGAGTTGCCGTCGCCGCACGGCTGGTCGTCGCGGTACTGGCGGGTGTCGAGCATGGTGAAGTCGGCGAGGGTGCCGTAGTTCAGCCGACGGTGCAGGCGCACGTCGGGGCCGACGGGCATCTGTGCCCTGCGCAGCGGCATGTTCTCGTACATGGCCTGGAACGCCTCGGCCCGGCGCTGCCGGAACACCGCGGGGTCCTGGTCGGGCTCCTTGTCGACCTGGGAGATGTCGCCGGCCCAGTTGTTCTCCACCTCGTGGTCGTCGATCGTCATGATCCACGGGAAGCGGGCGTGGGCGCGTTGCAGCGGGGCCTCGGACTTGTACAGCGCGTACTGCAACCGGTAGCGGGCGAGGTCGAATGCCTCGCCGTGGAACTTCTCGTCCGTGGTCACACCGCGCTTGTTCTTGCCCACGCCGGACTCGTAGATGTAGTCGCCCAGGTGCACGACCAGGTCGAGGTCCTCCTCCGCCAGGTGGTCGTAGGCAGTGAAGTATCCGTCCTGCCACGCCTGACAGGACGCGAAGGCGAAGTTGAGGTCGCGGGGGCGGGACCACGCGGCGGGCACCGTGCGGGTTCTACCCACCGGCGAAATGTGACCCCGCACCCGGAAGCGGTAGAAGTACACGCGGTCGGGCGCCAGGCCGTGGATCTCCGGGTGCACCGAGTGCCCCAGCTCCGGCAGCGCCACCACGCTGCCGCGCCGGACCACGTAGCGGAACCGCTCGTCAGCGGCCACCTCGTAGTGCACCCGCACCGGCTTGGGGCGCATGCCACCCGTGCCGTCGGCGGCGAAGGGCTCCGGCGCCAGGCGCGTCCACAGCACCACACCGTCGGGCCGCGGGTCGCCGGACGCGACGCCGAGGGTGAAGGGGTCGGCGCTTTTCGCGGGCGCCGCGAACGCGCTTCCAGCGCTCCACGCACCGGTACCCAACAACACGGCAGCAGCACTCGCGCCGCCAACGCCGACCACCCGGCGGCGGGTCATCTCTCCAGAGCGCGTGGGCATGGATCTCCTCCTGCAACAGAAAACGGAATCAACCGCTCGATGTTCGGGAATGCCCATGACATCCATGCCGGCGCCATATGGCCTCCCGGTAAAGATTCAAGAGGGGACACGGCCGGAGAAAACACGGCGTTGTCAGCACGAAGAGATAAAGACAGAAAGAAACAAGGGCATAGGCCCCTAAGCGCGCAATGCGCTGGAAATCAGCTCCCGGAATTGAGTTCCGGTTTTTCTGATGCGAGCCGCCCATGGCCCCGGTGGCGATTCAGGGGATTCCCCGCATGCCCATTCCCCTCCCCATATCCCGTACCAGAATGACGCCCCATAGTGCGCTATCTACGCGCTTTACGCTCATATCGGCTGGCCGGAATGGGCGGGGGCGGCCGGTGAGGCCCGTACGACGTGCCCGCGGGGCCGGGGTCGCAGACCGTCGGCCCCGCGGGGTCATGCCGGCTGTGCGCTCGACAGCGCTCGCCGGGGCGCATTACGCGCGGGCGTCGCCGTCCCGGTCGAGGAGGGTGAGCAGGGCGTCGGCTGCCGGTCCGGAGGAGGCGGGGTTCTGGCCGGTGACGAGGAGGCCGTCGGTGAGGACGTAGGGCTGCCAGTCGCCGACCTTGGAGTAGTCGGCGCCGAGCCGCTTCAACTCGTCCTCCACGAGGAAGGGGACGACGTCGGTCAGTTCCACCGCGGCCTCTTCGCCGTTGGTGAAGCCGGTGACCCTCCGCCCCTGGACGAGGGGCGTGCCGTCGGGGTTGGTGGCGTGGCGCAGGACGCCGGGGGCGTGGCACACCAGGGCGGCGGGCTTGCCCGCGCGCAGGACGGTTTCGATGAGCCGTACGGAAGCGGGGTCCTCGGCCAGGTCCCACAGCGGGCCGTGGCCGCCGGCGTAGAAGATGGTGTCGAAGTCGTCGGCGGAGACGGAGTCGAGCCGGGCCCTGTCGGCGAGGGCCGCCACCGCCTCGGCGTCGGCCTCGAAGCGGTGGGTCTGATCGGTCTGGAAGGCGGGTTCGTTGCTCTTCGGGTCCAACGGCGGCCGACCGCCCTTGGGCGAGGCGAGGACGACCTCGGCGCCGGCGTCCTTGAAGCGGTAGTAGGGGGCCGCGAGTTCTTCCAGCCAGAAGCCGGTCTTGCGGCCGGTGGTGCCGAGTTCGTCGTGCGAGGTGAGAACGATGAGGATCTTCATGGCGTGACTCTTCCAGTAGACCGGTCGTCTCGGCGGGTGCGACAGAGACGACCGGTGTGTTCGGGTGGACTCTTCGAGGCTAGTGGTGCGGCCGGGGTAGAGCCGGAGGCTCGGCCGGGCCCTATCGGGTTTTACAGGTGCAGGAGCTGACGAGTGACCGTCGTCGCCGTGTCCAGCGGGCCGATGTCGCGGTGGATCTTGGCCATGACGCTCGCCCCGAGCCACATGTCGTACAGCGCCTGCGCAAGGTCGCGCGGGGTGCCGTCGATGGCGATCGAACCGTCCTTCAGGCCGGCCGCGATCGCCCCCTCCAGGCGGTCGACGATGGCGGTGGTGCCTTCCTTCAGGGCGAGCCGCATCGCCTCCGACAGGTCGGAGACCTCCGCGCCGAGCTTGACCGCCAGGCACTTGCCCTGACATTCGCCGACGCTCTGCGTCTCGCGCCAGTTCTGCCAGTAGTTCATCAGCCGCTCGGCCGCGGTCAGGCCGGGTTCGGCGAGTACGCGGTCCAGGTCCGCCAGGTAGTCGGCGAAGTAG
Organism: Streptomyces sp. HSW2009; assembly: GCF_040240285.1. Classification (NCBI taxonomy): domain Bacteria; kingdom Bacillati; phylum Actinomycetota; class Actinomycetes; order Kitasatosporales; family Streptomycetaceae; genus Streptomyces; species Streptomyces sp. HSW2009. The sequence goes on from NZ_JBEHZD010000091.1 coordinate 3,423, forward strand.
GCCCGCATCATGGCCTCGCCGAAGGCGTCCTTGGAGGCGAAGAAGTGGTAGAACGACCCCTTCGGCACCCCGGCCGCGGAGAGCACTTCGTTGATGCCCACCGCGGAGAACCCCTTGCGGGACATGATCTGCTGGGCGGCGTCGAGGATGCTGCGGCGGGTATCGCCCTGCTTGGCTGGCATGCCCTGACCCTACCCCCCACTAGACCGGTCGTCTATCGGCTTGCCGTGCGTCGGCCGCACGGCCCTGCGCGTCATCGGCCGATGAAGCCCAGGAGGATCTCGTTGACCTCGGCGGTGTGGGTGGTGAGCAGCCCGTGCGGCGCGCCCTCGATCTCCACGTACTCGGCGGCGGGCAGGGCCTTGGCGAATCGGCGGCCGGTGGCGTCGATCGGCAGGGTGCGGTCGCCCGTGCCGTGCACGATCAGGGCGGGCACGTCGATCCGCGGGATGTCGGCCCGGAAGTCGGTGGCCCAGGTCAGCGGGGCGGCGGCCGAAGCGATCGGGCCCGAGCCGGCCGCGACGTTCCAGGCGTTGCGCACGGCCTCCTCGCTCACCCGGGTCCCCAGATTCTCGTCGAGGTTGAAGAAGTCGGCGTAGAAGCTGCCGAAGAAGGCGTAGCGGTCCTTCTTCACCGCCGCGGACACGCCCTCGAAGTGGGAGAGCGGGGCGACGCCCTCGGGGTTGTCGTCGGCGAGCGCCAGATACGGCTCCAGCGCCGCGAGGAACACGGCCTTGGCGACCCGGCCCGAGCCGTAGACGGACAGGTAGCGGGCGACCTCGCCGGTGCCCATCGAGAAGCCGACCAGGATCGCGTCGCGCAGGTCGAGCGTCTCCATGACGGTGTTCAGGTCGGCGGCGAAGGTGTCGTAGTCGTAACCGGTCGCGGGCTGACTGGACTTGCCGAAGCCGCGCCGGTCATAGGTGATGACCCGGTGGCCGGCCGCCAGCAGCGCGGGGACCTGCCCCTCCCAGGAGTTGCCGTCCAGCGGGTAGCCGTGGATCAGCACGATCGGCTGCCCGGCCCCCTTGTCTTCGTAATGCAGTTCGATGTCGGTGCTGTTCTCCGTGCCGACCTTGATGCGCCCCATGTCGCTTTCCCCTTCCGGGAGTTCGGTGTCCTTCGCGTTCCGACACCCATCACTATACGACCGGTCTACTCAGACCGCTACCCCTTCCGCGCCGCATATCGGCCGAGGGGCTGTCGCAGGGGCCGGCGGCAGCCCCAACCCGCCACGTCCGGGGCTGGTCGAGCCGCATCGGCCCCGCCGGTGGGGTCGCTCCAGCAGCGACGGTTCGTACGGCGCGGACGCACCCCCCGCTCTCCCCCGTACGAGGAAGGCACGGGTGCGGGGCGGCGCGGCCCACCGGCCGGGGCCACCACCGGGCCGTCCCGCGCGCGAGGACCGGGGCACCAGGCCCCGCAGCGGATCAGGGCACCGTGACGACCACCTTGCCGCGGGTGTGGCCGCCGGCGTTCAGCCGCTGGGCGTCGGCCGCGCGCTCCAGCGGGAAGGTCTTGGCGACCTCCACGGCGATCTCGCCGGCCTCGGCGAGGTCGGCCAGGGCCGTCAGGTCGGTGGCGTCGGGGCGCACCCACAGATAGCGCCCGCCGAGCGGGATCACCGCCGGGTCCACGATCGACGCGATCCGTCGGGGGTCCTTCACCAGTTCGGCCGAGACCGTCACCGCATCGCCGCCCACCAGGTCGAACACCGCGTCCACCCCCTCCGGCGCCAGCTCCCGCACCCGGTCGCCGAGGCCGTCGCCGTAGCGGACCGGCTCGCCGCCGAGGGCGCGTACGAAGTCGTGGTTGCGCGGGCTGGCCGTGCCGATCACCCGGGCGCCGCGGTGACGGCCGAGCTGCACGGCGAGCGAGCCGACGCCGCCGGCCGCCGCGTGCACCAGCAGCGTGTCGCCCGGGCCCACCCGCAGGGCGCCGATGAGCGCCTGGTACGCCGTGAGCCCGGCCAGCGGCAGCCCCGCCGCCTCCGCGAAGGTGAGGCCGGCGGGCTTGCGGGCCAGGGTGCGCACCGGGGCCGCCACGTACTCCGCGAACGTGCCGCCGGACAGGGAGTCCTTCCGTACGTAGCCGATGACCTCGTCGCCCTCGCGGAACTCCGGGGTGTCGAGCCCGCCGCGGACCACCACGCCGGCCACGTCCCAGCCCGGCACCACCGGGAAGGCCACGTCGAGCAGCGAGTTGAGGTGGCCGGCCTGTGCCTTCCAGTCGACCGGGTTCACCGCCGCGGCCTCCACCCGCACCAGGACCGCGTCGGGCCCCACCTTCGGCTCGGGCAACTCGCCGTACTCCAACACCTCGGGGCCGCCGTAGGCCCGGTAACTCACAGCCTTCATGGACGCGTCCTCCTTGGACGTGGGGGGTGTGGGGCGGGGGAGGTGGGACGTGGGGGGGGAGGGGTGAGCATGCGGTGTGAGGGGTGAGCATGCGGTGTGAGGTGGGACGTGGGGTGTGAGGTGGGGGCGTCGTTCGCGGGGGCCGCGGCTGGAGCTGAGGCCGGGGCTGGGGCTGGGGCGTCGGAAGGGCGTCGGAGCTACGGGGAGTGGAGCGGCGTCGGAACGCATCGGGGGTACGGGGCGCGGGCCGGCGTTGGAGGATCGGGGCGCGGAGCGGCATCGGAGGATCGGGGCGCGGGCCCGCCGCCGGAGCCCCGGCCCGCCGCCCGAGCGGAGACGACGGGTACCCCGGCCCCGGCGCGGCGTACCCGGCCCCCGCCCACGCTAGGCCGCCGACCCGACACCGGGCGCCCACGCCGCACGGCCGCCCGGGTGGTGCGGCCACGGGGTTCCGGACCTGGCCGGCCGGCTCCCCCGACGGCGGAACCAGCCCCACCCGCTCCCCGACGAGTCCCGGCCACTCGCACGGCCCCCCGCAGGCCGCCCCACCGGCCCCGTTCGCAAATGGTTCGCCAGCTCTTTCGTCGAGGTGAGATCCTTGGCCGCGTATGTCCACTCAGCCTGCCCCCGCCCTGCCCGCCCTGCTGGGGCGGCTTCCCGAGCTGATGCTGCGCGATGAGCAGCGGCTGGGGCGCCGACTCGACGGTGCGCGCGGGATTCGTAAGCCCGAGGCCCGTGCGGCCGTCCTCGCCGAGATCGCCGGCCAGATCGAGGCGGCCGAACGGCGGGTCGCCCAGCGCCGCGCCGCAGTGCCGCAGATCAGCTATCCGGAGTCGCTGCCGGTCAGCCAGAAGAAGGACGAGATCCTGGCGGCCATCCGCGACCACCAGGTGGTGATCGTCGCGGGCGAGACCGGTTCCGGCAAGACCACTCAGATTCCCAAGATCTGCATGGAGCTCGGGCGCGGTGTGCGCGGGCTCATCGGCCACACCCAGCCGCGCCGGATCGCGGCCCGTACGGTGGCCGAGCGGATCGCCGACGAACTCGGCACCCAGCTCGGCGAGACCATCGGCTGGAAGGTGCGGTTCACCGACCAGGTCGGCCCGGACACCCTGGTCAAGCTGATGACGGACGGCATCCTGCTGGCCGAGATCCAGACCGACCGCGAGCTGCGCCAGTACGACACGATCATCATCGACGAGGCCCACGAGCGCAGCCTCAACATCGACTTCATCCTGGGCTACCTGGCCCAGTTGCTGCCCCGCCGCCCCGACCTCAAGGTCGTGGTGACCTCGGCGACGATCGACCCGGAGCGGTTCGCCCGGCACTTCGCGGCCTATGCGACGGTCGGCGGCGCGGCGGGCCCGGCCGGCGACGACTGGTTGCCCGGGCCGGTGACGCACCTGGTGGCCTGGCGGTCCGCGCAGTCGCTCGACCTCCCCGACGTCGAGGCGACGGTGGCCGACGCGGACGGGACGGCCCGGGCGGCCGGGATGACCGCGGCGGCTTCCGGTGCGTCGGCCGGAGACGGTGGCGCGGCGGGCGGTGGCCGGCCGCGGCGGCGCAGGTTGCTGGCCGTGGCCGGGGGCGCCGCGCTCGCCGTGGGTGCCGGCGTCGGTGGCTGGGCCGTGCTGCGCGACTCCGACGACTCCGATGGTGGGGCCGGTGGGGCCGACGGGGCGGGTGGCGACCGGGCCCGGGCCAGCAACGGCTTGCCGATCTTCCGCATCGGCCTGCACGCCGCGCTGACCGGCCCGTACGCGGCGCGCGGCGAGGCCCAGCGGACCGGCGCCCTGCTGGCCGTGGAGCAGTTCAACGCCCGTCGGGGGCGGCCGTTCGAAGCGGGGTTGCGCAGCGCCGACGACGGCGGGCGCCCCCAGCGGTCCGCCGCCGCGGCCAGGTCCCTGGTCGCCGACCCCTCGGTGCTCGCGGTCGTCGGGCCGAGCACCGATGCGACCGCCGATCCGGCGGGCCCGATCTACGAGGCGCCGTCGCTGGCCGGGCTCGCGGTGTCGTTCAGCAAGTTCGTGGTGCCCGGCGATTCGATCGACGGGACGCTGCTGTACGCGCGGCCGGCGAGCGGCGGCGAACTCGGCCCGTTCCCGATCTACCTGCGCAAGGAGACCAAGGCCAAGACGGCGGCGGTGATCTACGACCGGCACCTGGACGACTATGGCAGGTGGGCCACCAAGGCGGCGGTGAAGCTGCTGCCGCTGGCGGACTTCACGCCGGTGCCGCGGGTGCTGCCGATGCTGGTGGGCGACTACCGGCCGCTGGTACGGGAGTTGCTGGACCGCAAGGTGGGGGCGGTGGTGTACATGGGCGGGCCGCACGGGGCGGCCGAGGTGGCGAAGGAGTTGGACCGGAACGGGTTCAGCGGCCCGCGGGTGGCCGGCGAGCCGGCGCTCGACCCGCAGTTCCTGACGGAGGCGGGGGACGCGGCCAACGGCTGGATGGTCAACGCCTCGTTCATCGACGCCACGGTCAAGCCGGAGGCGGCCCGCTTCGCCGCCGCGTACCGCAAGCGCTTCGGCAAGCAGCCGCCGTACCACGCGGCGGAGGCGTACGACGTGGTCCAGTTGATCCTGCGCACGCTGACCGAACTGGCCACCGGCGCCGCGGCCGGGACGGCCCCGAGCGGCAGCCCTTCGCCGTCGGGCGGTACGGGATCGGGGCCGGCCGGCGGGGCGTCGTCGGCCGGCCGCGGGGCGTCGTCGGCCGGGGCCCGGCGGGTGCGCACGCCGCAGCGCAAGCAGGTGCTCGACCGGTTGCGCACGGCGCGGTACCGGGGCGTCGCCAAGGAGATCGCCTTCAGCAAGGAGTTCGGCCAGTACGAGCCCAATGAGGGGTCGTTCCTCTACCGGGTGGAGCGGGGTCGCTTCCGGTACGTAGGGAATGCGTGGGACGTGTAGGGGGGGCGCGGCGGGCGGCCGGGGCTGGGTGGCAGGGGCGGCAGGTGGTGGGTGGCCGGTCGTGGCTCGCGGGCTGCGGGCCGTGGGGCGGCGTGGGCCGGTGCGGGACAAGCGCGGGCCGGCGTGAGGTAGGTCCGGCCGGCGCGGGACAGGCGCGAAGTAGGCCCGAGCGGCGCGGGCCGGCGCGCGGTGGCGCGTGGCGGGAACCGGATGGGCCCGATCGGCGGGTGACTGGAGGCGACCGTATCGGTGCGGACCGTGACCGGTCCGGCGGGCCATCGTTTCGCTGGGTGACGCATCCCGACCGCGGCGATCGACGGCGTACGGACCGTCGTCCGGCGGCCCCCGCAGTGGCCAACTCTCGTACGGTGCAAGCCTGTTACGCCCCCACCCGGCGCTCCCGGTGGACACCGGACGTCCCCGCCGGGCCGGCTCATACCGGCCTGTGGCCGGGGCCCTGACCCGCTGGCCCGGGGTGGTGAGAAGGGGCGCGGGCGGCCCCCTCCGCCGGGTCGCGGCCTTAAACACCACGTCGGCCGCGGAAACCTGACTTTCCGCCAAGCCGGCCCTTCCTGTCCGATTTCCTGCTCCCCGGCCGAGCGGCCACCGACCTCCCCGCGCTGACCTCGCACGCGGCGTCGCGGCCCGGCCGGACGAGCGGAAGGTGAGCCGGGCGTGCGCCGGGCGCAGGGTGGGGAACGCGCCAACGGATCGGTGGGCGCCCGCCGATCTACCTGGTCGTTCATCCCGACGTGTGCACGCCAGTAATGTGGCGCATTTCACTCCCAACCGGGTTCGGCTCTGCGACCATCTACGCCAGTGGAATCAGGCCATAGGTAGTGCCGTGGGGGGAGTGGCCATGGGGCTGCTCGGCGATGAACTGGGGTTCGCTGAGGCTCTGACCGCCCAGGAATACGAGAGCGTCATGGCGCTGGGAAGCCGCCGGAGCTACGACGCGAATGCCCATCTCCTGACGGAAGGGGATCGAAGCAGCCACGTCATGATCATGTTGCGAGGATGGGTGACCGTTTCCGTCGCCACTGAGCGCGGCGGCATCCGGCTGATCCTCGGACTGCGTGGACCGGGTGAACTCCTTGGCGAAATGGCCGCGTTGGACAGCCATCCGCGCAGCGCCACCGTACGGGCGCTCGGCCCGGTGGAGGCCCAGGTCATCCCCGGGGACGCGTTCCGCCGCTTCCTCGCCGAACAGCCCCGGGTCAGCGGGCTGGTGATCAGACAGCTCACCTTCCGGCTGCGCAGCGCCGACCAGGAGCGTTCCGCGCTCGCCTCGCTCACCGTGCTCCAACGGCTCGCCACCAGGCTCTCCGAACTCGCGCAGGCCAACCCGGCCGGCCCGTACGCCGCGGCGGGCACGGGCACGGGCGCCACCCGCGCGGAGGCCGTCGTACGGCTCGCGCAGGACGAGTTGGCCGCCACCGTGGGCGCCACCCGGGAGGCGGTCGCCAAGGCGCTGCGGCTGCTGCGCAACCAGGACGTGGTGCGGACCGGCAACCGGCAGGTGGAGATCCTCGACCCCGCGCTCCTCGCGCTGCTCGCGGAGGGCCACCAGGAATGAACACGGCCCACAACCGGGACGGACGGGTCAGGGACGGACACGACCGGCGGCCGGTACGGCCAGGAACGGACAAGGTCGGGCGCGCGGCGATCGGCCTCGCGCGCGAAGGCGCGTAAACGCGACGCCTGCCGTGTGTAAACGGCTACAGACGCCCCGCCGCCCCCGGCGGACGCTGAGGGGGACGGGCGATGAGAGACAGGGGGACGGGCGTGGACCAGGAACCGGGGGACGCCGCCGAAGCGCGCTACGAGTTGGTGATCAGCGTGGATGCCCGCGGCTCCGGCGGGTGGGACGACACGGAGAAGCCGCGCATGCGGGCGCGCGTCTACCGGGTCCTGGAATCCGCGTTCGGGCAGGCCAAGGTGGCCAGGGACGCCGTGCACCTGGAGGACAGGGGCGACGGGGTGCTGGTCTCGGTGGCCGGCCGGGTGGCCGTGACCCGGCTGCTCGGGCTGTGGCTGGTGGAGGTGCACGAGCATCTGCGGGAGGAGAACCGGGAGTTGCGCACCCCGCTCGGGCTGCGCATCGGCCTGCACGTGGGTCCGGTGCGGCACGACGCGCGGGGCATCAGCGGGCGCGCCGTCGACCTCGCCTGCCGGCTGGCGGACGCACCGGTGGCCCGGGAGTTGCTGGCCGCCGAGGGCGCCGACCTGGTGGTGATCGTCTCGCACGCGTTGTACGAGGACGTCGTCAGCAGCGGCGGCAAGTTCATCCATCCCGAGCGGTACGCGCCGGCGCGGCTGCGGCTGAAGGAGGGCGAGGTCACGGCCTGGTGCCAGGTGCCCGGCCGGCCCGCCCCGAAGCTGCCGGCCGGCGGGCCGGACCGCCGGGTGGTGCCGCCGCGCGGCGTACGACCTGATCCCGCCGGGGGCCGGGCGAGCACCGCGGGCCCGGCCCCGGCCGTACGACCTGATCCCGCCGCGGGCCGGGCGTCTGCCGTGGGTCCGGCGCCCGCCGTACGACCCGATCCCGCCGTACGACCTGATCCCACCGGGTCCCCGAACCCCGCCCCCGGCAACGATCCGCAGGCCGATCACTGTGAGGTCGGGCACGAGGACCCGTACGACGCCCCGTACGGCGCCCCGCAGGGCGCCTCGGCCCGCGGCCCGCAGGGCGCACCCGTGGCCGACCCGGACGACGACGGCTTTGACCAGGCGTTGGACAGCGCATCGGGGGCCGGGGACGGCGACGACTGCGGGGACGCGGAGGACCGGCAGGAGACCCGACAGGAGGCCCGGCAGGGGACAGCCGACGAGGACGATCTCGGGACCCGTCCCGAAACCGTCCGGTACACCGTTCACGGCGACCTGTCCCAGCACCAGAACAACGTCTACCACCAGCCCGTACACATCGGGCGGAAGAGCGGCGGCGCCGGACCGCGGAAGGGCTGACCGAGATGGCCGAGGAAGAGCAGGGGGGCGGCGGAGGCGAGTCCGCCGCGCGTGCGTCCGACAAGGCTGATCGTTCGGACCGGGCGGACCGGGCGCCCCGCGACAAGCCCGGCGACCGCGACACGCGCGACCGGGACCGGGACAAGGGCGGTGAGCGGCGCGGTGAGGGGAAGGCCGACGACGAGCGCCGCGGCGAGGGGAAGCCGGACGGCGAGGGCGGCGACGGCGGCGGTGAGGACAAGGAGAGCGAACACGAGCGGCTCGCCGGCCGGTTCCGCGAGCACACCAGGGACCCGATGGCCGATGACGAGGGCGACGAGGGCCCGTCCGACTTCGGCGCGGCTGCCCGGACCCGCCGGGCCACCCGGCTGCTCTTCGACACCGGGCGCGACCTCAACAGCTTCGACCGCTCGTACATCCGAAGCGCCCACATCGGCGACATCCACCTGCGGATGGACGCCCGGCAGTCGGTGCCGGGGATGCGCAGCGGGCCGGTGCCGCAGGAGGAGTTGCGGCGGCTGCGGCGGGTGCACGTGGTGCCCGACGGGTACGTGCGGCTGCGCAGCGCGCTCCGGGCGCGCCGGCTGCTGGTGCTCGGCGCGGCGCCCGGCACCGGCCGCACCAGTACCGCCCTGTCGCTGCTCGACGAGGTGACCGCGCTGGCCGCCGCGGACGCCAACGAGCAGGAGGAGCAGGACGAGCGCGGCGAGTGCGTCGCCCGGGTGCTGCGGGTCGACCCCGACGGCGGCGTCGGCCGGCTCGCGGACTCGCTGACCGGGGCGCCGGCCGCGCCCGCCGGCGACGCCGGCCAGCAGCGCTGGGCCACCGGCTACCTCCTCGCGCTGCCCCTCTCGCTCACCCAGCCCGGCGCGCAGCCGCCCGCCGTGCTCGACCTGGACCGGCTGGCCGCGGCGCTGGCCACGGCCGGCGCGTACGCGGTGCTCGTGGTGACGCTGGGGGCCGCCGCCAATCCGCTGCTGTCCAGCAGGTACGGGATGCTGTGCCCGCCGGCGCCCACCCAGGAGCTGCTGGCCACCCGGTTGCGCGAGCGCATCGAGGACCATGTGGCGGCCGGGGACGCCGTCGACGGCGCGCCGGCCCGTACGGTCGCCGAACTCCTCGCCAGCGCTGAGGAGTTGGCGAGTCGGGAAGAGGTGCGGGCCGCGGTCGGGCTGAAGGACCTGCGGCCGGCCGAGGCCGAGGTGCTGGCCTCGCTGCTGGCCGAACACCTGCTGGAGGAGTTGCCGTACGCGGAGCTGCTGGCCGGCTGCCGGAGCCTGGCGGCGGTGCAGGCACAGGAGTGGTTCGCCGGTGTGGACCGGGCGCTGACGGTGCGGCCGGACGGGGACGGCGAGGGGGCCGGGTACGGGGCCGGCGGCCGGGACGGGCGGGGCGGCAAGCGGGCGCGCTCGCACACCGCGGCGCTCTTCCACCCGGTGGCCTCCCGGATCGCGCTCGCCGCGCTCGGCGGCGCGACCCAGGGCGCCGTCTCCACCGCCGCCCACCTGCTGACCTGGGAACTCTCCGTACAGGCCGATCCGGACCACACCCCGGCCCGCACCCTGTTCTGCGACGACCCGGTCTCCGACCTGGCGCTCTCCCGTGCGGAGTCGACGGACGGGACCGTGGAGGTGCTGGGCCACGAGATGGCGGCGCGGCTGCTCTGGTACCGCGGCTCGGCGCTGCCAGCGGCCGTGCTGAGCGAGGTGTGGGACCAGCACTTCCCGGTGCGCGCCCCGGTGGTGCGCTGGCTGCGGCTGCTGGCCGACGACCCGAGGCCGCAGGTGTGGGTGCGGGCCGCGGTCGCCGCCGGCGAGCTGTGCGTACGGGACTTCGACTACGGCTACGAGGAGCTGATCAGGCCGCTGGCCGAGGCGCCGACCGCGCGCCGCCGGATCTTCGCGGCCACCCTGCTGGACCAGGTCGCCGCGCACGCCTCGCACCGCACGATGGTGCGCAAGGTGGTCGGCCGCTGGACCCGGCGCGGCAGCGCGGAGCTGCGCTGGACGGCGGCGTGGGCGCTCGGCTACGGCAATGCCGCGGCCACCACCGGCGACACGCTGGACGCGCTGACCCGGATCGGGGTGCGCGACGACGGTGACCAACTGGCGGTCGCCTCCTTCAACGTCGTACGGCTGCTGGCCCGGCCTGACGGGGCGGCGGTGCTGCGGCGGATCTCCGAGTGGACACACCATCGCAGCGCCGCGCACCAGGACCTCGGTCTGGTCACCACCGTCCGGATGGCCGGCCACGACGTGGCGGAGCTGCTGGTGGACGAGCCGGGCACGGAACTGGGCGAGCGCAGCGACTGGCCGATGCTGCTGGCGCTCGCCGACACGCGGCCAGAACTCGTGGATCAGATGGCCGACTTGGTATGGACCGCGCTCAACACGCACCGGTCGAAAGAAGTGGCAACGAACGCGCTCGAAGACTTGCTGCGGTCGGCGGTTCGCCAGGAGAGTACGCAGCAGTCGAAGCCGGGCCTGGCTGTGCTGCTGCCCGTGTTGACCGCCGCCGAGGACGACCGGCGCCAGTTGGACTGGCTGCTGCGCCGCATGATGAACGACTCCGAAGACCCACTCCCCGAGGCGCAGGCCCGCGAGCTGTGGTGGCTGGCCACGCCGCGCGAGCGTGCCGGGGGCGGGGCCGCGCGGGGTCGGCGCGAGGAGAGGGAGAACCATGGTTGACGACGAGGACCGGGCGGCGCGCGGGGGCGCCGTCCGCCCGGGGGCAGCCGGGCAGTGGCGCGCCAAGTACAACGGGAACGGCACGCCCTTGCAGTTCAACGGCGCTGATGTGGCACGCCAGTTGGGGGCCGGTGCACGGCAGGTGGCGGGTGGGCACGGCGGTGGCCACCAGGACGGCCAGCAGCTTGACGGCGACGAACAGGAGGGGACGGGGCAGAACCCGGCCGGCCCGTTCCTGCGGGACTACCAACCCGTGGGCGGCTTCCGGCACACCAGTGCCCGTACCGCATCGGTGCTCTTCTACCGCAACGGCGGCTACTCCATCGCCACCGTCTCCGGCGTCGAGCACGTCAACAAGCCGACGCTGGCCAGGCCGCGCACGGTCTGCGAGATCGCCCTCGGCACGTACGTGACCACGCTCGACCTGGAGTTGCCGGCCGCCGGCGGGGCGGCGTTCTTCAAGGCCGAGGTGGACATCCACTGGACGGTGGTCGATCCGCACCTGGCCGCCACCCAGGTGGTCACCGACGTCGGCCAGCGGCTGACCGGGCCGACGCTTGAGCGGCTGCGGGAGGTGTCGGCCGAGCACCAGGTGACGCACGCGGAGGCCGCGGACCGGGCCGTCACCCGGCAGTGCGCCAGCGGCCGGTGGGACGACCTCGGCGCTGACCTCGGGCTGCGGGTGCGGCTGTACGTACGGCTACGGGTGGACGACCGGACCATCGAGTACGCGGACGGCATCCGGGACGCGCACGCGTCGGCCGAGGTGACCCGGGTGCACCAGGACAACTTCCGGGCGATGTTGCAGGGCGGCGACCTGGAGCAGCTCACGTACATGCTGGCGGCCGAACCGGAGGAGGCCAAGCACTTCCTGGAGAAGATCCGCCAGGAGGGCCGGCAGGACGAGAAGGAGCGCATCGACCGGCTCTTCGAGATGGTCACCAGCGGCCAGATCCAGAACACCGACCTGGAGTTGCAGGCCCTGCACCTGCTGAACCGGGGCCGACACCGGGTCCAGGGCCCGATCGGCTCCTCCCCGGTCCACCGGGACGCCCCGCAACTCCTGCCGCCGCCGCCCGAACCGCCGACGGCCGGCCCGTACGCGGCCGGGCTGATGGACCCGGCGGGCCCGCTGGACCCGGCGGGCCCGGCAGGGCGGGGCCCTGCCGCGCGGCCCGGGCAGGGGGGCGGGGAGCCGTTCACGCCGGACTGGGTGTGGGACGACACCCCGCAGCCGCCGCCGCGGCGCGGCCCGGCGGCCCCCTCCTACCGGGACCCGGCGGCGCCTTCCTACCGCGATCCGGCGCCGGCCGCGCCTTCCTATCGCGATCCGGCGCCCGCCGCCGACCCGCCGTACGACGCGGCTCGCCCGCACCATCCGCACCCCGGGCCCGCCCCGGCGCACGGCCCGGCCGACGCGCCGTACGACCCGGCAGACGCTCCCCACGCCCCGGGCAACGCCCCGTACACCCAAGGCAACGCGCCCTACGCCCAGGACACCGCCCCGTACGACCCGGCAGGCGCCGCGCAACCGGGGGCCGCCGGGCCCGCGGGGGGTGGGGCGGGGCGCGGGGGCGGCGACGTCGAGCCGCCGCGGCGGCGCAGTCGTCGGCAGGACGACGGGTGGCCCTGGGCGGAGGAGGAGTGATGGGTGGCGACGGCGGCGCACGGACCTCCCCCGACCCGGTCGTCCTCGTGCCGGACGGGGGTCAGCACGGGCTCGACCGGGCGGGGGAACGCATCGCCGAACGCCTGCTGAACACGGTTCGGGAGGACCTGGGCCGGGCCGATTCGAAGGCGGGCGTGTTGCTGTCGGGGGCGCTGGCGCTGCCGGCGTTCCTGGTCGGCTGGCACGGCTCGCCCGACTGGACCGGCGCGGGCGACCTGCTGCTGGTGCTGGCGGGGCTGCTGTGGGCGACGGCGGTGGTGGCGTTGGTACGGGCGTTGCTGCCGCGCACCGGCACCATCCGCCCGCAGGACGGCGTGACCTACTTCCGCGACCTGCTGCCGCCCCACGACTTCGGGCGGCTGACCAGGGAGTTGACCGAGGCGGGCCGCGATCCGGCGCGCTGGTTGCTGGTGCAGGCGGTGGACGTCAGCTCGATCCTGGCCGCCAAGTACCGGGCCATCCGCTGGGGTGCGAGCACCCTGGCGCCGTCCGCCGCGCTGGCCCTGACCTGGGGCCTGACCGCGCGCTGAGCCACCCCCGCCGCGACGACGCCGTCGGGCGACGGCACGCAGCACCGCACGACCTGATGCATACATGACATAAGGGGAACAGCCCGTGGGAACCGACAGGGGAAGACGGCAGACATCGAAGGGCTGGGCGCGGCGCGTCGGGGCGACCGCGCTCGGCGGCACCGCGATGCTGGCGACCCTGCTGACACCCGCCGGCGCCCCACCGGCGCCGACACCGGCCGCGGACGAGCGGCCCCAGCAGACCTTCGCCTCGGTCAACTACGCGGTGGCCGTGGATGAATCGGCGAGCCTGGCGGCGGACGACCTGAAGGCAGAGAAGGCCGCCGCCGCCCGGATCGCGCTCGGCGACGTCTCGCACACCTCGCACGCCTCCGTCTTCGGCTTCGCCGCGGCCGAATCCGACGACCAGCGGGCCATCGACCCGGTCTGCCCGCGCACCCAACTCGACGCGCCAGGACGGGAGTCCATCGGCGCGTGCGTGGGCAAGCTGCGCAGCCGCACCAAGGGCCAGGGCACCGGGACCGACTTCCCGAGCGCCATCCGGCAGGGCGTCCACGACCTGACCACCGGCACCGCCCAGAACGAGCCGCGCGTCCTGTTCCTGCTCACCGACGGCAAGCTGGACGTCACCGGCAGCCCGCAGTACGGCGACCCGGCGCACCGCGCGGCCGAGGGCGAGCGGGAACTGACCCGGGCGCTGGAGGAGGCCGCCCGCAACAAGGTGCAGATCTGGCCGCTGGGCTTCGGCGACGACCCCGACAAGGCGCAGCTCGACCGGATCGCCGCCGGCGGCTACCAGCAGGGCTGTGTCGAGCTGGAGACCGCACGCCCCAAGGCCAGCAAGGTGGAGGGCGCGGCCGACGTCGGCAGCACGCTGGAGAAGATCTTCGCCGCTGCACACTGCCTGCGCTACGAACAGGGCACCAGCAAGCGCCCGCCGGCCACCCTTGAGGTGGACATCTCGCCGCTGGCCACGGTCGGCAGCATCGTCGTCGACAAGGGCGACCCCGAGGTCACCATCAGCTACCGCGACCCCAGCGGCCACACCGTGCCCACCACCGGCAGCTACCAGAACTCCCAGTTCGAACTCGCCGGCGCCGGGCAGGCCGTGGAGGCGCTGAAGATCACCGACCCGGTGCCGGGCACCTGGAAGATCGTGGCGAAGGCGCCCGAGGGACACCGCTCGCTGCCGGTGGCGGTCAGCGTGCTGTGGCAGGGCGAACTGCGCGGCGCCATCACCATGGACCCGCCGTCCCCGCAGGCCGGGCAGGAGGCCGAGGTGACGCTGCGGCTCCAGACCCGCGAGGGGTACGTCATCGAGGACCCGGCCGACTACGCGGGCCTGCGGGTGCGCAGCGAGCTCACCGGCGACGGGTTCGCGCCGGTGCCGGTGCGGCTCACCGACGACGGCAAGGGCACCGACCAGGAGCCGAGCGACGGCTCGTTCAGCGGCTCGGTGCGCATCCCGGCCGGCGCCAAGGGCGCGCTCAAGGTGCGCGGCACGCTCACCGCCTCCGGGCTCAGTGCCGACACCCGCAGCGCCAACGGGCAGGCGCCCACCGGCACCCCGGCCGTCGCCGCCACCTTCACCGCGCCCACCTCAGGCGTGCACCCGGGCGCCACCGTCACCGGCACCCTCGCCGTCCGCAACACCGAACAGACCGCGCACACCCTGCGCCTGTCGCTGGACGGCGTACGGCCCGACCTGCTCGGCATCAGCCCGAACCGGATCACCGTGCAGCCGGGCGAGTCGGGCACCCGCACGGTGCGGTTCAAGGTCGCGCCGGGCAGCACCTTCGGCAGCCGGCTCGACGACGACGGGCTGCGGCTCGCCGCCACCGTCACCGTGCAGGACGAGAGCGACCAGGCCCGTACGCTGGTCAGCTCGCCGGTGTCGATCGAGGTGACGCCCGCGCCCGGCTTCTGGGACCGGTACTGGTGGGCGTTCGTCACCGGCGCCGCCGTGCTCGCCGCGGCCACCGCCGCCGTACTCCTGCTGCTGCGCCAGCGCCGCAGCCGCCGCGACCCGCGCGGCCTGGTGCTGCAACTGGTCTCGCCCGACGGCGACGAACTGCACCGGCTGACCGCAACCCACGGCCGCAACCAGTGGTTCGAGTTCGCCGTCGTCGAACCGCACCGCAATCCGCGCATCGAACGCCGCAACCACGGCCCGTACGCCGTCCAACGCAGCCCCGAAGGCGGCGCCGTGCTCCGCAAGCAGGGCGGTGCGCGCACCCGGCTCCAGGGCCAGCAGGCCGCGGCGCTCACCGAGGAGCTGAGCCTGCGGCGCGGCGAGGAGCACCACGCGCCGCGCCAGCGCCGACCGCGCACCGGCCGGCCCGGGCCCACCAGGTCGCGGACCACACCGCCCAGCACCCCGCCCGCCGGCGAGCGCGGCGGCGGGGCGCCCAGCATCTACGACTCCTACCGGTAGCGCCCGGCGGGCGGGGGGGGGGGGGCCCCGCGCCCCCCCCGGGGGGGGCCGGCGGGGGGGGGGCAAGGTAGGCTGGCGGGCACGGACGTACGGCGGCGGCGGACGGGATGCGTGGACGTACGGCGGTACGGGCGTCCGACCGCTCAGGGCGCAGCGGCACGGCCCCGGAACACGCT